>DATMUQ010000743.1:0-17882 GCA_035563795.1 Terriglobales bacterium
GGGGCTGATCAGCTATCTCGGCGAAGATCGCTATCGCTATGGTGGCAAGGGCTTCGACCGCGCCGGGTTGTTGCAGCAACTGGCGAAGCAATCGGAACGCGCCAATCTCATCCTGTTGCCGCGCCTCACCAATCATCCGGATATTGCCGGTCTCAGCGTCGAAACCCTGATGGCGGTCCGCACCTTCTCCATGCTCAACGAGAAGGGCGAGCCGGAAGTGGTCTTTGCCATGCTGCGTGTCCTCGGCAAGCTGGAACCAAGTTGGCATTCACGGGTGGAATGGGCGGCCCCGGTCGATCTCGAGACCGGTGAACTCGGTCTCCTGGCGGGCGACGTGCCGGAGGAATTCACCCGGCGCTATACCCATCACCCCTTCACCGGCCATCCGGTGCAGGGCGTCATCCTGCCTTACTGGAAAGAGATCAAGGAGACCGTCCTGGCGGTGCACCGGCTGTTGACCATGGACCGCTTCGTAGTCGGCTGGGACATCGCCGTTACCCCGGCCGGGCCGCGCGTTCTCGAAGGCAATGTGCTGCCGGACGTGACCTTTCCCCAGCGTGTCGGTCATAAGCCCTTCGGCCAGACCCGCTACGGCGAGATCCTGCATTACCATCTCGACCGGATCGAAGAGCGGATGCGGGAACGCAAGGCCAAATCAGCGGCGAAATAAGGACGATCCGGCCCTAGAGATATGGCGTGGGCGCGAAGCGATTCGCGTCCGGCAGCCATTCGACCACGATCAGCAGGCAACCGGTCTCGCTGCGGGTGAAATGTTCCGTGTCGGGGGCGAAGCTGATGAAATCGCCGGCCCGCAAGACGGTGCCGTCGCTTTCGATAGCCTCACCTTCAATGACGAAGAATTCCTCGTAGCGCGGATGGCGGTGTGGCGTGGTGACGGCGCCCGGCAGCATCTGGAAGTAATAGCTGCCGCAACCGGTCTCGCGATCATAGCGGATCGGCAGCCAGCGGATCGTGCGTAACTGCTCCGGCCCTTCGAGATCATAGGGCTGCAAGGGCAAGGACCCGACATGGCTGATATGGCGCTGTTCCAAGACACGCTCTCCCGCTTTTTCCGGCCATCCTAGGGAAAGTTAGGGCCGGAGAAAAGTGGGGGAGAAAAGTAGGAGCGGAAGAGCAATGGTTCGGGCTTAATGCGCCTCGCCGGTGACGACGCCCTTCGGCAGGCGCAACAGCGGCACCAGGAGCATGGCGCCGAAGAAGATCAGCGCCATGACCAGCGAGACATCGGCGAAACTCAGCACCTCGGCCTCGCGCAAGACGACGCGGGAGAGTGCCTTCAGCGCCATCTGGTCACCGCCGACACCGGCCTTGCCATCCATCGTCTGGCCCATCTGATTGAGAAACGCGACGACATTGCCGTTGGCGCTGGTCATGTTATCGACCAGGCGCGACCAATGCAGGTTCAGGCGTTCGGTCATCATGTAATTGATGCCGGCGAGGCCGATGGCACCGCCCAGGTTGCGCATCAGGTTATAGAGACCGCTGGCATTCTTGAGCCGCGCCTTGGGGAGTGTGCCGAGGGCCGCCATGTTGACCGGCATGAACAGGAACATCAGGGCGAAGCCACGCACCGCCTGCGGCAGGAAGAACTCCCAATAGCCCCAATCGGCAGTGAGGAAGTGCTGCAGATAGACGCCGCCGCCGAACATGGCGAGGCCGAAACTCAGCACCAGCCGCGGATCGAAGATGCGCGATAGCCGCCCGGCCACAGGCGCCGAGGCGAATTGGAAGGCGCCGGCCACGAACATGATGATGCCGATCTGCATCGGCTTGTAGCCGCGCACCTGGGCCAGGAAGAGCGGGATCAGATAGACCGAGCCATAGAGGCCGATGCCGATCACGAAGCTGAAGAGGCAGCCGAGGAAGAAATTGCGATCGGCGAAGGCGCGCAGATCGACGATCGGCTCGGCATAACTGAGCACCCGCCAGATAAAGAGCAAGGCCGAGACAGCGGAGATGGCGGTGCAAAGCTGGATGGTCTGATCGCCGAACCAGTCGAGTCTCGTTCCTTCCTCTAGCACATATTCAAGGCAGCCGAGGAACAGCGCCATCAGGATCAGGCCAGGGATGTCCATGACCTTCAAGAGATCCCAATGCGGCTTGTCGAAATCGACCAGGGTCCAGACCATGATGGTGACGAGGATGCCGGGCGCCAGGTTGATCAGGAACAGCCAGTGCCAGGACATCTGATCGGTGATCCAGCCGCCGATGGTGGGACCGAGGGTCGGCGCCATAGTGGCGACGAGACCGGTCAGCACCGAGAGGCTGGCGCGGCGCTGCGGGGGAAACACGGAGAAGGTGGTGGCGAAAACCGTCGGGATCATCGCGCCGCCGAGGAAACCCTGCACGGCGCGGAAGATGATCATGGAATTGATGTCCCAGGCGAAGGCGCAGAGCATGCTGCTGAGGGTGAAGCCGGCCGCCGACAGGGTGAAGATGAGGCGCGTGGAAAAGGCGCGGGAGAGATAGCCGGAGAGCGGGATCATCACCACTTCGGCGATCAGATAAGAGGTCTGCACCCAGCTGATCTCGTCGGAGCTGGCGGCGAGGCCGGCCTGGATCTCGTTCAGCGAACTGGAGACGATCTGGATGTCCAGGATCGCCATGAACATGCCGACCACCATGATGAAAAAGCCGACCCAGTCGCGGGTCGTCAGTGCCCGTTGCGCGGGAGGCGCAGCCGGCGCGCTGGCTGTCGGGGCGGCGGGGCTCGCCTGATTACCCTCTGTCCTCAGGGCGGGATTTTCATTGGCGAGCGGCGCATCCGCGTCAGGCAAATCAATGCGTTTGGCGGCAGATTTCATCGCCGTTCCCCTGCAGCACAAGAGTGGATCGCGATAGCGGCCGGCACCGGATGGCGGCCGCTATCATGCGGGATCAGTTGCCGGCCGGTTTCGTTGCCGGTGCAGCACTGGTATCGATGCTGGCTTCGACCGGGCTGGCCAGGGCCGAGCCGAACAGGCTGCCGCCCTGGCTGATCAGCGTCTGGTTACTGCTGGCCGCACTCTTGGTGTCGACCTTGGCCTCGACCGAGAGGCCCGGACGCAGCATGCCATGCAGCGCATTATTGCTGCCGACCTTGATGCGGACCGGCAGGCGCTGCACGATCTTGGTGAAGTTGCCGGTGGCATTTTCCGGCGGCAGCAGGCTGAAGAGTGCACCGCTCGCCGGGGCGAAGCTTTCGACTTCACCGATCAGCGGCGTGTCGGGATAGGCATCGACATCGATCTCGACCTTCTGCCCGGGCTTCATATGGGTGAGCTGGGTTTCCTTGAAGTTGGCCACCACATAGACGTCAGTCGGCACCAGCGAGAGCAGCTGGGTGCCGGACTTCACATAATGGCCGACACGCACACCGCGATTGCCAACCACGCCGTCGATCGGCGCCTTGATGACAGTCTTGTCGAGGTCATTAGCGGCGAGTTCGGCTTCGGCCGCACTCTGGTTGACCTTGGCCTCGGCTTCCTTCTGCTGCGCCTGGATGACGACCAGCTGCGCCTGCTCCGCATTGACGGCGGCGGCGCTGCGGATCACATCGGCCTTGCCCTTCACCAATGTCGCTTCGGCATCGTCATATTCCTGATGCGAGATCACCTTGTCGGTCACCAGCTTGGCATAGCGATCGAACTGCTGCTGGGCGCGCTTTTGCTCGGCATTGGCGGCTTCGAGCTGGGCCTGGGCCTGGGCGACACGAGTCTGCTGATAGAGGATCTGACTCTTCAGGGTGCCGAGATTGGCTTTGGCGGTTTCCAAGGCGGCATTGGCCTGGTCGACCCGCGCCTTGAAGTCGCGGTCATCGATCCGGACCAGCACATCGCCGGCCTTCACCGCCTGGTTGTCGCCGACCAGGACGTCGGCCACATAGCCGTCGATCTGCGGGGCGATCGCCGAGATATCGCCTTCGACATAGGCATTGTCGGTCGATTCCTCGAACCGACCCTCGGTCCACCACCAATGGCCGCCAACAGCACCGCCGGCAATGGCGGCGAGGGCGACAACACTCAGGGCAATACGCTTGGCGCTGGGCATGGTTCTTGACCTAATCTCTCGGGTTACCTAGTCAAAAGGATGCAATGGGGGCCGGCCAGAAACTGGCAGCAGCCTGAAGTGAACGGCGGGCGTGAACGAGCAAACTAAACCGTCCAGTTCAATCTTTGTCTTGACATGCCCTGCAATTGGGCTCATGTCAAGACGAAACTGAACCGTTCAGTTCAAATTGTAGATTTGGCCGTTACCGACCCGCCGAGCGTGACCGAGGGAGGCATGATTTGACCGCGATGAAGAATTCCAGCGCTGCCGAGGCCGGCATATCGCCCGCCGCAGGTGATGTGGTGGGAAAATCGTCTCAAGGTGCTGCTTCGCAGAGTCCAAAGGCGATGGCGATCATGCAGGCGGCGAAGGCGCTGTTCCTGGAACATGGCTTCGGTGCCGTCAGCATGGACCAGATCGCCCGCCAGGCGACGGTCTCGAAAGCCACGGTCTATGCGCATTTCACCAGCAAGGAAAAGCTCTTTGCCGAAATGGTGTTCAGCGCCTGCACCTCGAACTGGAACGGGGAGATGCCGCAGCTGACGGCGGACAGCGACATCATCGCCAAGCTGGAAGAGACCCTGCGCTTCGTCATGGAGCATCTGCTGTCGCCGGAGCCGCTGTCGGTCTATCGCATCATCATGGCGGAAGGCCCGCGTTTTCCCGAACTGCCCAAGGCCTTCTTCGGCAATGGCCCCCTGCCGATGATCCGCAAGCTCAGCGACTTCTTCGAGCAGGCCAATAAATATCGCCTCCTCGATGTCCCCAATCCCCGCTTGGCGGCGGAGCAGGCGATCTGGCTGGTGCGGGGCCCGATCGGTATCCGGCGCCTGCTGGATATGGATGTGCCGGCCGACTTTCCGGCCGAGGACGATTATCTCCAGGGTGCCGTGCAGATGATCTATCGCAGCTTCAGGCCGGCCGGAAACTGATCGCAATCACGCTGGTGACGACGTTCGCCGATAGCGATTGAGAATGATCAGGTCCTTGCGCGGCCCGCTGACCTGCCATCGCGACAGCCAGCAGCCGGCATCCACCAAACGGAAGCGGCCGCGATAGAGATCGGCGACGCAGAGATGCGTGACGGCGGTATCGCCGGCGGCCAGATCCAGCTCATGGAACAGCCTGCCGTCGCGGAAGCGGACGGTCAGTGTGCCGGCGGCATCGATGTCCCAGCGATAAGACTGGCTGGCTTGTCCCGCGTAAGTGCCAAAGCGCATTGCCCCAGTTTCATCATAGTCGAAGCCCTGCTGGTCCGGCTGCAACACCGCTTCGCCATCGAAATGACCGGTGAGGCCGGCGCGCCGGTCGATGATCCGGCGTGTCAGCGACCAGGAGCCGGCAAAATAGTGCCGGACGGAGTCAGGGGCCTGCAGGCGCTGCAGCGTGATCGGATGCATGGTCAGGTGGCTGCAGCGGGCGTCGGATCGGGATCAGCCTTTTCGCCTGTCGGCCGCAGCCTGTCCCACAGGCTCTTGTCAAAGGTCTTGCTGCCGATATGCGACAGCCGGATATCGGGATCGACCCAGACGTCGCCGCCAATGGCCCGCCAGCGGTCGCAGAAGGTGAAGTCCTCGCCACAGAAACGGCCATTGTTCAGGCTGGTATCGAACAGGCAATGCAGCTTGCGGCCGCTCGGGTCGCGATATTCAAGCTCGGGATATTTCGCGATCATGGTCTCCAGCGCATCGCGGCGCAGGCGCAGGAAGCCGGTTCCGACCCGCTCGGCCTTCATCAGATGAGTCTGCGGATCGCGAACGATGTTGCCCGGTGGGAATTTGACGGTGAAATCGAGCTTGGTCTCGAATTTCCGCTGATAGACACCGGCAACCACCGGCACGTCATAGCGCAGCAGCTTCACGATGTCGGAAGCCTGCCAGCCGATATCGGCATCGATCATGATGAGGTCGCTGGCATTCGACTCCATGAAATCGGCGACCAGCAGATTACGGGCGCGCATGACCAGGCTTTCCTGCAAGATAAAGCGCATGCTGAATTGCCACTTTTTCTCCAGCAGCAGTTTCTGGGTCCCCAGCAGGGCTTGCAGATAGGCGACATGGACGGATCCATCGAGCGTCGGCGTTCCGATCAGCAGATGTCGCATGAGCATTCCCCCTTGATGCGCGGGGGCCGGCCCTGGCTTGCCCCTCGCCGGGCATTTTGCCATCGACAGTAGCGGCGGCAACCGCTTTCTGCCAGCCTCAGCCATCCACGAGAAGCGGCACATCCTTGCCGGGTGCCCTGTTCACGACCTGCTGAGCGGAGACCTGTCTATGGAACCCTGCATCGGCCGCCCGGTTGGCTTAAACAGGGCTATTCGTGACAGCCCCATTGTTCGCAAGCCCAGAACTGTCGTGCGAGGTAAAAATGACGGCAAAGAGATCTCAGCCATCGGCCACGCAGAAACGCCCCGACATCCCGGACCCTGACATTCCGGCCAACGAAAAGGAAGCGAAGGAAAAGGCCGAGCAGATGCGGCGGGACGAGGAGCGCTTGCCGGTCAACCCCTATCCGGGCAACCAGGAATCAAAGCGCTAGGAAGTTGCCGGTTCGAACTCCCAGCCACACGCTTATTGCTGCGGTCGATCTCTGCCGGTCGTGGCGGCGCCTCGGAAGGCCGGTTCATAGGCGAAGAGGCCCGGCGTGCCGCCGGTCATGATGAAGAGCACCTTTGCGTCTTTGCCGAATGCGCCGGCGCGGATCATCGCCAGCAAGCCGGCGAAGGCCTTGCCGCTATAGACGGGGTCCAGCAGCAGCCCTTCCGTCCGCGCCAGCAGCTGCACCGCCTCGAGCATGGCCGGGGTCGGGATGCCATAACCGCCGCCAAGCTGGCTGGCATCGATCCTGATCGTCTTTGGATCGAGCCGCCGACCGGCATCGATCAAGGCAAGGACGTGCTGCGCCAGTTCAATTGTGGTCTCGCTTGCTTTGGCCAGTGGTGCAAGAACCGTGAAGGCTTGAACCCGGGACGGACCGGCCTGCAATGCCGTCAAGCCGGCGATAAGCCCGGCATGTGTCCCGGCGCTGCCATTGGGCAGGATGATATGGTTGAAGTGGAGATCGCGTGCGGCTTCCTGGGCGACAAGTTCAGCCGCGCAGGCCGCATAGCCAAGGCCACCCACCGGTGACGATCCACCGAGGCCGACGGCATAAGCCTGCCGGCCCTGGTTACGCAGCGCGGCGATGCGCGCCTGGGTGAAGGCCCGTGCATCCGCGCTACCCGGCAAATGGTGGATCTGCGCGCCGAAGAGCTGATTCAGCAGCACGTTGCCGTTCAGGAGATAGCTGTCATCACTGCGTGGTACCATATCGGTCAAAACGAGCTCGCAGTTGAGCCCGGCATAGGCCGCCGCCGCGGCCGCCAGCCTGGCGAAATTGGACTGCCGCCCGCCGGTGGCGATGAAGGTGTCGCAGCCCTGGTGGAGTGCCTCACCGATCAGGAATTCGAGTTTGCGCAGTTTGTTGCCACCGCCGCCGAAGAGGTTGAGATCGTCGCGCTTGACATAGATGTGCGGCGGCTGCGCTTCTCGCGCCAAGGCGCGCTCGAGTTTTTCCAGGCGCATGATCGGCGTGGCGTCCGATGCCAGCGTGAAGCGGGGAATGCTATCAAGTTGCGGCAAGGTGCTCATCGATATGCTCCTTGATAACGGAAAGCAGCAGTATGGCAGTTGGCCGGTCGACCTGCTGCTTCTCTTTGGTATCAGGAGATGAAAATTTCTATGCCGGATACTTGTTCGCCCGTCAGCCTGGTCGAGCCGTCAGCTGATCAGGCAGCAGGTCGTGCCAGACCATCGTCCCGTCACCGGCCCGTGCTCGCTGCCGGATAGGCTTCTTCCAGAGCGATGGTGCCCGCCTCCAGCAGGGATTTCAGGTTGGAGATGACCTTCGGCCAGCCGCCGGATACCGCATCGATGAATTTCGACGGTTGGCACTCGATGCTGTGGGTGATGGTGAGCTTGACCGCCGTGCTGGCGGGCTCCAGTTCCATCACACAGAGCGCCGGGCCGTCGGCCTTGAGTTCGGGCTTCGACTGGTTCTGCCAGCGGATCACCAGGCGCCGCGGCGGCGCGGCCTCGATGATCTCCCCATCGTCGAGAACCTGGCCATCGGGGGAGATCAGCCGCCATGGCGATCCCGCCGTCCACTGGCTTTCGCAGTGACAGCCGAACCAGTATTGCTGCATGAAGGCCGGATCGGTGAGGGCGGTCCACAGCTTCTCCGGCGTGGTGCGGATATACGCTACATAGACAAAGGTCGATCTAGCCATTGCCTTTCTCCAGTCGTCGTTTGAGATCTTGCAGCGCTTTCAGGCGCGGCTTCTCGAACTTGGCAATCCAGCGCTCATAGATTTCCTGCAGCGGCACCGGATTGAGAAAATGCAGCTTCTCGCGGCCGCGCCGCATGGTGGCGACCAGATTGGCCGCCTCCAGTAGGTCGAGATGCTGTGTCACGCCCTGCCGCGTCATGTCGAGATGTTCGCACAGCTCGTTGAGTGTGCGCCCGTCATGCACATGCAGCAGATCCAGCAGCTTGCGCCGGCTAGAATCGGCCAGGGCTTTGAACAGCAGGTCAGTGTCGTCGCGCTCTGCCATGTCCTGCATGCAAGAAATGAGTGGCTCAATAATAGGCAAGTATTTACTTGCATGTCAAGCAACGATCGTCGCCGTGATGTTCTGTGCGCTGAACTCACGCATATCGGAGCGCGCTGTGCGCCCGGCGGCTGCCTTCATGCCCGGGATGACCGCTGCCCAAATCGCGATAACCCCGCAGACCCTTCACAAATAGCTGATCGGGTGGATTACACGGATAAGTCACGAAAAGAGCTGTGTTCCCTTTGCAGGTATCGATGGTGAGGTGCAGTGCAGAGAGCGCAGCGCACTTCGGCTTCGTCTCCCCTAACGCGACGAACAGCTAAGCAACGAAGGGTGAGTGACATGAAGGTCAGCGATGTGATGACGCGAGATGTTCGCATCAGTAGTCCCGAACAGACTATTCGGGAGGCCGCCCGCCTGATGGCGGAAGCGGATACCGGCGTCTTGCCGGTTGGCGAGAACGATCGCCTGGTCGGGATGATCACGGATCGCGATATCGCGGTGCGCGGCGTGGTTGCAGGCAGGGGGCCGGACACAAAGGTCCGGGAGATCATGTCGAGCGAGGTCAAATACTGCTACGACAACCAGGAAGCAGACAAGGTCGCCCGCAACATGGCCGATATCAAGCTGCGGCGCTTGCCGGTGGTGAACCGAGACAAGCGCCTGGTCGGCATTCTCTCGCTCGGCGATCTCGCTGCCGCCGGTGCCAAGAAGGCCGGCGAAGCGCTTGGCAATATTTCCCAACCCGATGGTGCGCAGAATCGCGCCGGGTAGCTGGTACCGGAAGCTGCTGGTTTGCTCCGCATACCGCCGCAGAATAATCCGATTGCGGCGGTGGGATCGTGAATTGGCCTGGGTTCTTTCGAGACCCAGGCCAATTTTTGTCGGGACGATGTGAAGTCTGACTCATTTAACTTTTGGCTCTATTGATTCGTTTGTCAAATTTCGACAGCGGTGCAATCGGACTTTGACTCAAAAACGCGAGATGGCTGACTCCGGATAGGGTGGTCGCGGAAGTATGTTGACTCCGACGAAATTTGCCAACGAAGACCACCTATTTCGCACAGCGCAAAGGCGAACCGGCATCTAGATTTATATTGAAGCGTTAGTTTCCCGGCCCTTGCCACCTGATCTGCGGAATGGCAGGCGGATATCTCTTGGCAAATAGCAAATAATCGAAGTCTTCAATGATGTGATTTTAGTATTCGACTGTGTAGAAGACCCCCCCTCGTGGTGGCCGTGGCGAGTTGGGCGTCAGGATGGGCATTCTTGGGCCAGCCTGCGTCTATTATTTTGCAATCCTGACGAAATCACGGGGAATAGGAAATTCAGCGTCGGGACGCTTGTGATGATCGCCATGATATACAGTTAGCGTCCAGGACCGGACGGTTACATGAGCGTCCTCAGGTCTCTGGTCGTGCATGATAGTGCCAGGGCAACAGCTCGTCGACGCGATTGATTTTATGTTCGGAGATGCGGCCAAGGACGTCCGCCACGCATACTTGCTGCAGCTCGAAAATTGCCGCGCATCAAACGGTCGACGACAGGGGCTGCGGCATCAGTTGGCCGCAGCACACTTATTCGGTATCGCTCCCCAATTACTAGCGGAAGCACGACTAGCCATTAAGATTCGCCATTTCACGGAGCTTCCTGCACAACCAGCGGGTGCGCTTGGCCAACGCCGGTAGGGCAAATTAATGACGCTCCTGCCTGTCTCGTTGCATTAACGTTGATTACCACAGATTTTTCTTCCCACCCCGGCCATACAATCCTATAGTGCATTCTCTCTTTCCTAGTATGCGTATCAGCGTAACGACCTCACGCCACAATCGTGAGGCGTGGGGGATATGCTATGACCACATTTGTTCCGATAAGCGTCGCAAACGGCAGGCTCGGCATAGAGGTTACAGAACTTGATGGGGCGCAGATTCAAGGTCCGGACAAAGAGGTAGCTGGGATACCCGAGCAAACGCTGAGTTCCGTCATGAATGCAATCGAGGGAATTGCGTCAGACGTCGCCGGTGTTCTAAGCCGCGTTAATCCTTCTGAAGCGACTATCGAGTTCGGAGTGGAAGTGGGTCTCGAGGCGGGACAACTGACCGCTCTCCTGGTCAAGGGAACCGGGAAGGCGAATTTCTCAATCTCGCTTAAATGGGTGCAAACATCACAACCTGGCCAGCCTCGTGGCGGATAACCAGGCCGATGGCAAATGCCACTCCAGCGGATTGCACCGTCCGCATCCTAAAACTAAGCGGAGCTGCTCGACACGGAACCGGCTTCTTCGTTGCGCCAGGTCTCGTTTTAACCTGCGCACATGTCGTTAAGCCTGACCCCCGTGAGGAAGCTAGTGACTTTGAACTCTCCATAGGAGGGGCGACATGGACCGTCAAACCAGTACACTGGAATGATAACTCTCTTCCCGATCTGGCGTTGTTCAGGATCCCAGTCGCCGACCATCCATGCCTGACATTGAGCACTGCACTTGAGGTGGGCGACCCAGTGTCAGTCGATGGTTGGATTGCACGCGGAGGACAGATTCGCAGAGAACCAGTACTTGGCGTTTACGAAGGCGAGGCAAGTATCCGCCTTCTTGATCCAGCACCTCAGGAATATGCACTGATCAAATTCAAAGATGCTCAAATCGTCAGTGGTATGAGCGGTGCTGCGCTGTTTAGTAGACGGACACAATGTGCGTGCGGATTAGTTATTCGAACTAGAAATGAGGCCATGGCGGCAGGAGGATATGCGGTCCCCTTGCGAACGATCTACCAAGCTTACCCTGAGATCGCACAAGCACAAGCGGAATACCATCGGGCGCATCCTGCTCAGCAACTTCAGCATATTGTCAATCCGGCAACGGCGGTCACCTTTGATGAGAAGCTTGAAGCTGTAAAGATGTTTCCGCTTGGTCCCGCAGTCGCCATTGAGTTCATCCATCCAAATTTACTCGCACTCTTTTACGCCTTAGAACCCGACCAAACTGAAGAGACATTTCAAAGCGCAAACCGTCTACGCTTTCAGACGAATTCCGCCGGTTACCCCAAGCACCAGATTTGCGTGCCGAAGCCCGGCGACCCGAAGAACGTAAACCCTCTCGCTTTCTGGCAACAAACGATGACATCAGCCGCTACCCGCGGCCCTCGAATGTTGGCAGCAGTCTTCTACTCTGCTCCCCCTGGCACTTTTGAAGGTATGGAGACAGCGGTTATAGAGCTTTTGGCAAAACTGCGGAGTTGGCCTATTCGATAGGAGAAAAAAATGGGCGACTATCAGAACGCGATGAATCGTATTCTTTCGCTTATCTTTGCGGTCCAGTTGTGTTGCCTCTCCTATGTTTGTCTTTCCAAAGCTTACGCTGATGATATCTCAAAGGGAGACCTCGACAAGATTGCGACCATCAGCCAATCTCTGGAAGCGGATCAGGCTGCATTAGACTACATTCTTCAGGCCCAGGGCTTTCCGCCCGACAATGCCCCTTCGACATGGAATGAGTGGGAACGTTGGCCCGCCATTCGAAAGCTCGAGTTGGTGTACACATCTGCTGAGGCCGCAAAGGCAGGAAATGGTGAGGCGCTGATTAATTCAATAGCGCGCCAAATCGCCGCCTCTCATGTTGCAGCCATTCGAGATGAGCCGTCACTCCAAGGCGTCTTTATGGAGCCCCAGGGAACCAAGATTGTCGAGCCCCAGAAGAAATTTCTATTCTCAGCCACTTTCTCAGCGCCCGCCGACGGTGTGCCGCCTGCGATACGAGCCAAGATCGCAACGATTTCGCGATATGCTCAAGGCACACCGCGGGAGTTCTTGTTTGGCCGTTGCTGTCAACTGACGGATGCGGAAACTTACGAGATATTGAGGCATAGCGATAGCGACAAGGCTGCCATTGAGGAAGCGCTTACCAAGAAAGCACCACCTCCCTCGGTCGAGAAGAAATTTGCTGACTTCGTTGACGCTATTCGCGAGCAGAACGCCGCCGTAAATTTCGAGCCTGCCCTGGCTCAGACCGACTTACTCCAGACGCATGAGATGCAACTTTCTGATAAGGCCGATGCAACGACAACTGCTTCGCTAGGCGATGCAAGTTCGATAGGACTCGAACATAAAGAGCCTTCGTTCAGCCCGCCTCCGTTCAACGGTAGTGGCGGTGGCGGTGAGTTGATGAAGTCGCCTGCTGCCAAGGCCTATAGGACGTTTGAGTCTACGATGTACCCTGGAGCTGGCGGGGGCGCTCGTTCGTTTTCCCGAATGATTGGCCGCGTCGTCGGGTTTGGCGGCGTAATTTTCGGAAACGAACTCAAAGCGGTGGATGGCATTGGCAAGACATCATCGCTGTCATGGGTGCCTGGGCCAACTAAAGTCTCGGTAACGGCGCCTCAAAAGAGAGAGGCTTGGGGTCGCTTTGCTTTTAAGCAAGAGGGCGGCACAATTCTTCTTTCTCATTTGCTCCGGGCGGATACGGCGGAGGCCGCATTGTTGATAGCTTCAGAGGTGCCTAGCGGAAACGTATTGGGGCATGGCTTTGGTATAGTTGGTTTCACTGGTCAGTTTCGAGCCTTAGAGCTTACAGAAAATGGTCCTTCATCGGCTGGAACGGGATTCTCTTATCTGGTCCATCCCGGTGCAATTCAAACCGAGTTCGGCCGATCCATGATGATGGTCGACACGATGCCCCAAATAGACGACGACTTCATCGGCTATCTCGAGGCGAAAAAAATTCCCGGTAACTTCGTTCAGCAGATGAAACAAGTTCTTGATCAGGACCTTGGGCAATACAAGTTTGTTGATGTGCCGCTCGAGATCTACTCTGACACCAATGGTTCAATCACTGTCCGTCGCGTGGCGAAAGCGGGTGATAATCTATCTGACGATCTAAGATCTACCGCATTCATAACTCTTCTGCCATTTCACGACAGCGATCCGCAACCAGAGAACAGCACGCCCTTCTACAGCCTTGTACCAACCCTCATTACTGCATCAGATCCCTTCGCACGAGCAAATGAGTTCGCAGAAGCATTCGCGCTTGTCCGGTGGGCAAAAGTATCTGGTGCGAAGTGGGCCGGTGATGGTGTTCCCTTTTCTCCACTTCCACCATCCAGTGCACTCATAGTTGATGACAACAAGCAAATTGAATTTGTTTCCTCCCGAAGCGACTACTTCAAGCGCTTGGTGAGAAGCGGAGAAAACATAGCCGATCAGTTGGCTCTTCAGTCCGGTAATCAGCGGCTCAAGGTGAAAACCCAGGAATACCGGACCGCGCTTCTCAAGCTGGTAAGTTCCTCCACTGAGTTGAGCGAGCTTCAGCCGCTCCGGATGGCAATTGCTTCGGCATTTCTAAACAACGAAGAGCTTGCTTCTCAATATCCCGAGATGGCTCAAAGGTTCGCTAATCCATTTGAGCAAGACCTCTTTGGTGAGGCTGAGGAGGAAGACGACCGGAACTGGGTGGCCAAGCATCTCGATGAAACCGAGAAGGTAGCCCCTGGCACTAAAAGGCGACTCGAGTTGGCTAGGGAAATTTCGCAGCAGCAACGAACACTTCAGAATGAACTTGAGGACGGAGTTGGATTTTTCAATGTACTGACCGAGAACCGGTACAAGACCGAACTCAGTAAGCTTCTGACTCAGCAGGATCAAGCCGATTCCAATGACAATGAGGCAGCAGACGATCCCGTGGTTTCATTTGTCGATGGAAAGGTGCCCGGTCTCGGAAAGTGGATGGACATTCAGGATGCCCTGATACACGCGGTAAACATGTAAAAGACCTGAGCCAAATGTCGGGGCAACGCGCTTCCGTCGGTGATAAGATGTCCGCCTCTGCCTGATCTGTTCTTGATGCCAGGAATAGCTATTCCTCAGATCGGGAAATGGGCTTGATCCGATTGTCCACCAATGTTGCAGGATACTGTCCCACTCTCGTGTCGTTTGGTTTGCTTGAGGTCAGAAATCGGGATTGCGTGCATTCCGCTACGTCCTCCCTGTCTGTGAAGGGCCTGGATTGGGATATTTCATCCAGCCATAAAGAGGGCGGGAAGACACTACCCAAAGCATCACCTTGGTAATCAAATAAATAGTCAATGAAAGAGGCTGCGACCGTCGGGTTGCAGCCTCTTTTTTTCTAAGAGCTCTCCGGAGTCGGCCTTCTCGCGCGTTTGAGTCAGACTAGCCAGGGATTTGAGTCAAACTACATATTGCTCCGACAACTTTCTCCGATCACACGTCGAGATTGGCGACGTTGAGCGCGTTAGCCTGGATGAAATCGCGGCGCGGTTCCACCACATCGCCCATCAGTGTCGAGAAGATCTCCTCCGCCTCGTCGGCGTGACTGATCTTGACCTGCAGCAGGCTGCGCACTTCCGGATCCAGCGTGGTTTCCCAGAGCTGCTCGGGGTTCATCTCGCCGAGACCTTTGTAGCGCTGGATGGTGATGCCCTTGCGGCCCTGTTCCATCACCGCCTCGGCGAGGCCGATCGGGCCATGGATGGCGACCTCCTTGTCGCGCAGCACCAGAGTTGCGGCGGCGTCGTAGGTTTCCTTCAGGTCGGCCTTGAGGCCATCGAGGCGATGGCATTCGGCGCCGCGGATCAGGGCGGCATCGATCACATGCGAGGAGGTGATGCCGCGCAGGCGGCGGCGGAAGGCAAGGCCGCCATCCTGATCGGCAAGCCCGGTCCAGCCGCGTTCATTGGCCGGCGCCAAGGCATCGAGACGCTTGGCGATCTCGGCGGCGATATTGGGATCGCTGGCGGCCTGCGGATTGAGGGCGCCGAAGATGGCGCTCTGCTCGACGACATCGGCCGAACCGACCTTGCGGATCACCGGCTGCATCAGGCCGCGGGCCTGGGCGGCGAGATCGACCAGGCGGCGAAGATCGGGGCCGGCAATCTGCGCACCGGAACCGAGGCGCAGCAAGGCATCATCGAGGCCGGCATTGATCAGGTAATCTTCCAGCGCCCGGTCGTCCTTCAGATAGCGCTCCGACTTGCCCTTGGCGGCACGATAGAGCGGCGGCTGGGCGATATAGAGATAGCCCTTCTCGATCAGCTGCGGCATCTGCCGATAGAAGAAGGTCAGGAGCAGCGTGCGGATATGCGAACCGTCGACATCGGCGTCGGTCATGATGATGATCTTGTGATAACGCGCCTTGTCGATGTCGAACTCTTCCGGCCCGATGCTGGTACCGAGCGCGGCGATCAGCGTGCCGATTTCGGCGGAGGAGAGCATCTTGTCGAAACGCGCGCGCTCGACATTGAGGATCTTACCACGGAGCGGCAGGATCGCCTGCGACTTGCGATGACGGCCTTGTTTGGCTGAGCCGCCGGCGCTGTCACCCTCGACGATGAAGAGTTCGGAGAGGGCCGGATCGCGCTCCTGGCAATCGGCGAGCTTGCCGGGCAGGGACGAGATATCGAGCGCACCCTTGCGGCGGGTCAGTTCGCGCGCCTTGCGCGCGGCCTCGCGGGCGGCAGCGGCTTCCACCACCTTGCCGACGATGCGCTTCGCCTCGGTCGGATGCTCCTCGAACCACTGGCTCAGGCGTTCGTTGACAATGTTCTCGACCACGGGACGCACTTCCGAGGAGACCAGCTTATCCTTAGTCTGCGACGAGAATTTCGGGTCCGGCACCTTGACGGAGAGAACGCAAGTGAGGCCTTCGCGCGCATCGTCGCCGCTCAGCGCCACCTTCTCCTTCTTGGCGATGCCGCTATCCTCGGCATATTTGTTGACCTGTCTTGTGAGGGCGCCGCGGAAGCCGGCGAGATGGGTGCCGCCATCCCGCTGCGGGATGTTGTTGGTGAAGCACAGCATGGTCTCGTGATAGGCGTCGGTCCATTCCATCGACACTTCGACGGTGATGCCGTCCTTCTCGCCCTGCATGACGATCGGCGCATGCAGTGCATTCTTGCTGCGATCGAGATAGCGCACGAAGGCCTCGATGCCGCCCTCGTAAAAGAGCTCGACCTGCTTTGGCTCGACGCCGCGGGCATCGGTCAGGAACATGCGCACGCCGGAATTGAGGAAGGCCAGCTCGCGCAGGCGATGTTCCAGGGTGGCGTAGTCATATTCGGTTTTGGTGAAAGTCTCCGGCGAGGCCAGGAAGGTCACTTCCGTGCCGCGTTTCGGCTTGCCGTCGAGCACCGGTGCGTCACCCGTCACTGCAAGTGGGGCCTCGGCATCGCCATGGCGGAAGCGCAGGAAATGCTCCTTGCCGTCGCGCCAGATAGTGAGGTCCAGCCGCGAGCTCAGGGCATTGACGACCGAGACGCCGACACCGTGCAGACCGCCGGAAACCTTATAGGAGTTCTGGTCGAATTTGCCGCCGGCATGGAGCTGGGTCATGATGACCTCGGCCGCCGAGACGCCTTCTTCCTTGTGGATGTCGACGGGAATGCCGCGGCCATTGTCGCGCACCGTCACCGAGCCATCGCCATTGAGGATCACGTCGACGCGGTCGCACCAGCCGGCGAGGCTTTCATCGATGGCGTTATCCACCACCTCATAGACCATGTGATGCAGGCCCGAACCGTCATCGGTGTCACCGATATACATGCCGGGGCGCTTGCGCACCGCATCGAGGCCCTTCAGGACCTTGATCGAATCCGCGCCATATTCGTTGCCGCTGGCATTGTTTTCGTTCTCAGACATCTTCAATCCAATCGATCTATCAAGTGACAAGCCGCGATGGGCCGGCGCTGCGGGTTCGTTCCCGGATGCGCCGCCGTGCGGCAGCTAGAGGGCTGCTTGCGCAACCTTGCCGTCGGTGACGGCAAAACTTTGGACGGCACCGCTGAGCGGCTTGAACCAGTCGCGCTCGGTGCCGGTGAGCCAGGCCTGGGCGCCGAGCTCTAATATGATTTCGAACAGAGCCTGCCGCCGACCGCTATCGAGATGCGCCAGGGCCTCGTCCAGCAACAGCACCGGCGCCTGGCCGCGCAGATAGCGGGTGAGCCGGGCCTGGGCGAGGATGATCGACAGCAGCAATGCCTTCTGCTCGCCGGTCGAGCAATCTGCCGCCGCCAGGGCCGCAGCGCCCAGCGTGCGGCCGAGATAGGTGACGACGAGATCGCTGCGATGGGTGCCCCAGCGCGTGGTACCGCTGGCGGCGTCATCGTTGCGCGAAGCCGCCAGGCATTCCCGCAGCCGATCCTCGGCCGCGAGCGCCGGCATTTCCTTGAGCCAGGTCTCGACCGCACCATCGATGGCGAGGCCGGCCAGCGGGAAAGCGGTACTGCCGGTGTCGCC
>DATMUQ010000744.1:0-5687 GCA_035563795.1 Terriglobales bacterium
AAGGACCTGATCGGCAAGACCGCGAAGATGACCTTCCGTCTGGTCGATGAGGCCGCTGCCGCCAGCGGCCAGATTCCGCCGACCAGCGAAATCGTCGAAGGTTCGCCGGGCAGCCGCGAGGAGAAGCTGCCGCTGCAGAAGCGCGTCATGGTCTCCGGCGAGAATCTGACCGGTGCCCAGCAGACCTTCCAGGACGGTGCCCCGGTCGTCTCCTTCAATTTCGATACGATCGGTGCCAAGCGTTTCGGCGATGCGACCTCGCAGAATATCGGCAAGCGCTTCGCCATCGTGCTCGACAACAAGATCATCTCCGCCCCGGTGATCCGCAGCGCCATCATGGGTGGCAGCGGCATCATCAGCGGCAATTTCACCTCGCAGAGCGCGCAGGATCTCGCGGTGCTGCTGCGTGCCGGTGCCTTGCCGGCACCGCTGACGGTGCTGGAAGAACGCACGGTGGGCGCCGATCTCGGTGCTGACTCGATCGCCGCCGGCAAGATCGCCTGCGGGCTTGCGGTGCTCCTGATCGTCGTCGCCATGGTGGTGCTCTACGGCCTGTTCGGCATCTTCGCCAATATCGCGCTGGTGCTGAACGCGGTCCTGCTGATCGCCATCCTGTCGCTGCTCGGCGCTACCTTGACCTTCCCCGGCATCGCCGGTTTGGTCCTGACCCTCGGCATGGCGGTCGATGCCAACGTGCTCATCCTCGAGCGCGTGCGCGAGGAAATGCGCAATGGCCGCTCGCCGGTGAAGGCGATGGAGACCGGCTATCGCGAAGCCCAGGGCACCATTTTCGACGCCAATATCACGCACTTGATCGCCACGGCCTTCCTGTTCGAATTCGGCTCGGGGCCGATCAAGGGCTTCGCCGTGACGCTGATCATCGGCATCGTCACCTCCATCTTCACCTCGATCTGGGTCACTCGTCTGATGACCTCGGTCTGGCTGCGCCGTGCGCGGCCCAAGGCTCTGCCGCTCTAAGAGGTCCGGAAACATGTTCAAGCCGCTTCACATCGTTCCGGCCGGTACGCGCATCGATTTCATGCGCTACCACAAGCTGACTTTCGCCATCTCCGTCATCATGGTGCTGGCCTCGATCGCGCTCTTCTTCACCCGCGGGCTGAATTACGGCATCGATTTCGCCGGCGGCATCCTGCTGGAAGTGCGCAGCGAACAGGCGGTCGATCTCGGCGACCTGCGCCACAAGCTCGACAGCCTCGGCCTCGGCGAGATCGCGCTGCAGACCTTCGGCGATGCCAATGATGTCCTCATTCGCGTGCCGATGAAGGATGTGGCGGATGAGAAGGCGCAGCAGACTGCCGTCCAGACCATCAAGGACACCTTGGGCAGCAGCTGGGAATATCGCCGCACCGAAACCGTCGGTCCGAAATTCGGCGATGAGCTGAAGTCCGGCACTGCTTGGGCCTTCGCCCTCGCCATGCTCGGCATCATGGCCTATGTCTGGTTCCGCTATGAATGGCAGTTCGGCATCAACGCGTTGCTGGCGCTGTTCCATGACGTGATCACCACGATCGGCCTCTTCGCGCTGACCCATATCGAATTCAACCTGACGACGGTCGCCGCGGTGCTGACCATCGCCGGTTACTCGGTCAACGATACCGTCGTCATCTATGACCGCATCCGCTACGACCTGAAACGCTACAAGAAGATGCCGCTCCCCGAGCTCATCAACCTGTCGCTGAACACCACGCTGAGCCGCACCACCGTCACCAGCGGTCTCACCCTGTTGTCGGTGCTGGCGCTGTACTTCGTCGGTGGCGATGTGCTGCACGGTTTCTCGGTGGCGCTGATCTGGGGCATCGTCATCGGCACCTATTCGACCATCTGTGTGGCGACACCGCTCTTGCTCTACATGCACCTGCACCGGATCGCCCGGAAGGAAGAGGCGCCGGAAGCTGGTGCCCCGCAGACAGGGCGTTGATGGGCCGGGACGCTAAGGTCCGGCAGACTGATCAAAAAAGCAAACGGCGCGGATCATTCCGCGCCGTCCTGCTTTTATCTTGAGGGAACAACTCTGTTCCCGGATGTGAGGCATTCCCATGGACGTGACACCGCTCATTCCCGAAGGCCGGCAATTGGTGGAAGCCTATGGCGATGGCGGCTTCAAGGTCTCCGGCACTGCCTATAAGGGTGCCGTCATTGTCTTTCCCGGCCGGACGCAGAGCTGGGATGTCAGCGCCTTTGCCGATCTGACGCTGGATCATTTCGCGCCCATCGTGGCTGCCGGTGCGACGGGCGAGGTCAGCCTGATGCTGCTCGGCTGCGGGCCGCGAATGCTGATGCTGCCGGGCGCGTTGCGCCAGGCATTGCGGGCGGCGGGGATCGTCGCTGAGGTGATGGATACGGGGGCGGCCTGCCGTACTTACAACGTGCTGCTCGCCGAGGGCCGCCGGGTTTGCGCCGCCATGCTGGCGGTCGACTGAAAGCTGTCGCCGTTATTTGATCAGCAGGCACCAGATCGCAAAGAGCGGCTGCTCCGCGGATTTCATCGCATGGACGATATTGGGCGTGTTGTAGACGGTGCCGCCGATCCCCGGTTCATGCCAGGGGCGCTGTTCCTGCCGCCACGCGCCCGGTGACATGACGAGATAGATCTCGGCCGGCGGATGATGGTGATCCACATATTGGATATGCGGCGCCATCAGGCTGACACCGATCAGGATATCGCTGCGCCGTTCCAACCCGTCCTCGCCGATAAGGACGGCATTGGCATGGCCGTCCATGAAGACCTTCCCCGCCTGCTCGGCATTCTTGCGGCGATACCAGGCAAGGCGCGGCGATAACTGCCTGAAGGCATCGGCAATGCCGGCGATATCGGCGGGGCCGCCGGCGGCATTATCGAGTGCGCGCGTCAGAAACTGCTGGGCCGGCAGGCTTTCCGGCGCATGGGGGGAATTGGGCGTGCCAGGGCGTTTCAAGGCACCAAAGATCTCTTGTGCCACATTCCAATCGCTCGAGTCCTCTGCCAGGCGGCTGAAGATCGCGTGTTCGAGGCGGTCGATGAAGTTCTGAAGGTTGCCGTCTTGCCGCACGGTCGTTCCTTTCAAATTCCGCTGCGAAGCTGAGGTTAGGCGAGGATAGGACGCGCCGGTTGGCTGAAAGCGACATGCTGGACGCTGTTGTGCCACGGTCGGTGGGTATAACGGGGCGTCTTTCGTGACGGCGCGCATAGAGCGTTGCAAAGCCGGCTCTTCCGCCCGGCAGAAGCGGTATTTGAAGATGCCTTTTGTGATGGCCGTCATGGGAGGCGACGCGGCGCAGGCGCTAGATTCTCTGCAGCGGTCAGATCAGGAAGGCCGCTCCGACCATCCATCCACAATGGCGGAAACAGAACAGCCGGCGTGCCGTCCCACACGCCGGCTGTTTGAACTTGCTGCCGTGGAGGGCAGGTCAGTTCGCGAAATCAGGTGCTCGGGATCAGGCGAAGTTCTTCGCCACGAAATCCCAGTTCACCAGGTTCCAGAAGGCGCCGACATAATCCGGGCGCTTGTTCCGGTAGTCGATGTAATAGGCATGCTCCCAGACGTCGCAGGTCAGGACGGGCTTGTCGGCCGTGGTCAGCGGCGTCGCCGCATTGCTGGTGCTGGCGAAGTCCAGCGAGCCGTCAGCCTTCTTGACCAGCCAGCCCCAGCCCGAGCCGAAGGTGCCGACGGCGACCTTGGTGAACTCGGCCTTAAAGGTGTCGAAGCTGCCCCACTTCTTGTTGATGGCCTCGGCCAGGGCACCCTTCGGCGCACCGCCGCCATTGGGCGACAGGCAATGCCAATAGAAGGTGTGGTTCCACACCTGGGCGGCATTGTTGAAGAGGCCGCCCGACGACTTCTTCACGATGTCTTCCAGCGAGGCATTCTCGAATTCGGTGCCCTTGATCAGGTTGTTGAGATTGGTGACATAGGTCTGGTGATGCTTGCCGTAATGATATTCCAGGGTCTCCTTGGAGATATGCGGCTGCAAGGCATCCAGGGCATAGGGAAGTTCGGGGAGGGTGTGGGTCGTCATGTCATACCTTTCTGATTGCGGGTAATGAGGTGATTTCTTTCTCCGTGACGCATCATCTCTAGCCGCATCGCCCGGCGGATTCATCCCCAAATTCTACTGGGTTATTTGCTGGCGGTAGTTGGAGCCGGAGGAGTGGGCCTCATCGTCGCTTGATGACGGATTCATGTCGGCGCGGATGCCTTGCCGCAAGGTTTCCTTGTGAAAGCATTCATCGGCACAGCCGGAAATCGGGCGGTTCTGCACCTTGCTGTCAGCAAACCCGCCGGCCCGGAAAGATGTCAGGACTATGAAACAAACGGTGATCTGGCGGTCGAGGTTCCCTTGCCGGCGCGAGCCCGTCTTGCTGGAAGACAAAGCTGGGGCACAAAAAGAGAGAGCCGGACATGTCCGGCTCTCTCAGATGGTCAGGCGACGCGCCTAGTGGCGCGTTGCGATCGCGGCGCTCAGCCGAGCTTCTGCAGCACCATGCAATAGAGCATGGGGATCGACAGCAGCGTGTTGACGCGCGAGGTCAGCATGGCCAGGCGGGCCGACTTCTTCTTGCTATCGGCATCCGCTTCGACGATGCCCAAGGCGCGCTTCTGGTTCGGCCAGATGATGAACCAGACATTGAAGGCCATGACGAGGGCCAGCCACATGCCGATGCCGATGGTGCGGAAGCCTTCCTGGAAGGTCAGGGCTTCGGCGAGGTAGTGATTGGCGCCGGCGGTCAGCAGGCCGAACAGCACGGTGGTGGCGGCGGCCATGCGGAAATAGAACAAGGCGGTCGGCGCGATCACCTTGCCGATGGCCGGCTTCTGCTCGTCCGGAATCTTCGGCATGGAGGGGATCTGTACCAGGTTGAAATAATAGAGGAGGCCGATCCACAGCACCCCGGCGATGACGTGGATATAGCGCATGATGGAGGCCCAGAAGGCCTCGGTCCCCATTTGATCGCCGTGACGCAACACCGCGATGATGATGGCAACCACCAGGCCAGCGGCGAAAGTGGCCCGCGGATTTTCCAGAATTTTACTCATTTCTCCCCCTCAACGTGCTAGTCAACGCCCCGAACGCATCGGGGTGGTTTATGTTTTTGTCAGACCGTTTTGTTCGGCCATGTTTGATGCGGTCCCGGCCGTGGACGATGGTCCGGGCGGTCGGAACCTGCGCGCAGCACGAGCGGCGCGCTGCGGACATTCTACCCCGACATTGAGTCGTCACAAACGCTAAGCATAAACCCATATGACTTGAAGGGATTTGGCTGCCCATGGACTCCGGCTATAGCCTGGCGGAACTCAGCAAGGCCGATCGTGATCGCTATCTGATGGCCCTGGCGGCGCCCGCCGCGCAACGCGATGGCCTGGCTGTCCTGGCGGCCTTCAATCTGGAGCTGGCCCGGGTCGCCGATACTGTTTCCGAGGAGATGCTGGGCTTCATCCGCCTGCAATGGTGGCGCGAGGCGCTGGACGAGATCGAGAAGGGCGGCCCGGTGCGCCGGCACGCGGTGGCAACGCCCCTGGGCGAATTGCAGCGCAGCCATCATTTGCCGATCGCCTGGATGCGCCAGATGGTCGAGGCACGGGAGGCGGATTTCACCGCCAATGCGGCGGTGCCGGAGGCGACCGGCACCGGGACCGATCTTGCGGCGGTGGAGACCTATCTCGATGCCACTTCCGGCAATCTCATCC
>DATMUQ010000745.1:0-2512 GCA_035563795.1 Terriglobales bacterium
CGGATCATCACCGCCTGCGGCGGCCGTTTCACCGGCCCCTATCCGCAGCAGGATTTCTTCACACCCTATTTGCGCTACGTCTTCGGCGTGATCGGCCTGATCGATCTCGATTTTCTGCTGCTGGAACAGATGACCCGCCCCGAAGGCCAGGCCGCGGCCGTCAGTTTGGTGGAAGACTGGACCGAGCGGCAGCTGCAGGCCTTGGCCTTCTCCTGATCCCAGCGATACTTGAACTCGGCGGCCTGTACGAGGGTCCCGCAATCCCCTAACCTGATCAAGGGGAGCGTTCAGGCGGAGTAGCGCAGGGATGTCGTACATTATTCATTGTTCCGATCCGATCGAGCCGTCAGCACCGGATAGCGCTTTCGCTACCGAAGCTGCGATTGCGCGTCAGCATGGGCTTGGCTCTTTGCTGATCGATCACGATGCTCTTCTGGCTAGCGACATCAAGCGCGCCTGCAAACGGATCCGCACCGATCAGGCCGGGACTGCGGTCTACCGCGGCTGGATGATGCCAGCAGCAGCTTACGCGCGTCTCCATGATGCGCTTGATGCACGCGGCATCACCTTGATGACCACGCCGGCGGCCTATGTCATCGGCCATCATCTGCCGGAGGCCCATCGTCACCTGGCGCAGTGGATGCCGCTGACGCGTACAATCCCGCTGACAGAGATCGATCAGCCGGGAGCCCTGACATCGGCCCTCGCTGTCTTCCAATCGCAGGCCGTCACAGTAAAGGACTGGGTCAAGTCACAGGCCTCCGGCTACTGGGCGGAGGCCTGTTTCATTCCTGACGCCTCAGCGACCGAAGTCGCGCAGCGTGTCATCGATCGCTTCCGCGCGTTGCAAGGCAACGATCTCACCGGCGGCCTCGTCTTTCGGCGGTATGAGGCATTGGCGATGATCGGCGACCAACCCGTCGAGTGGCGTTGTTTTTGCCTGAATGGCGTCGTCATTGGTTGCTGGCCACGCTTTCACGGGGAGACTCGCAACCCGCCGCCGCCGGATCAGCTGGCATCCGTTGCCGCCACCCTTCCCTCACCCTTTTTTACCGCCGATTTCGCCCTTGGCCAGGACGGCCGGTGGTGGCTGATGGAAACAGGCGACGGGCAGGTATCCGGCTTTCCCGATGGAGCCGCCGAGACCGTTCTACAGGCGCTGGCAAAGCAGCTTCGCCAAGCCAATATCTGAGTGCCTGTTGCCAAGTGAGGTTTTTTAGTGTCAGCCCGCTGCACGCGGTCTGCCCGTGATATACCGACTGCGAGAACCGATTGCCGGGGCCACCAGAAAGACAGCTTCCTTGCGCGCCTTTCGGCCGATACTGGGACAGCCAGCTTGCTCGCTAAGTCGTGATAAGGCGCAACTATTTTGTCGTGAGATGGTGAAGGGCGGCGCAGGATTTGCGCCGCTCAAACGTTTGATCGTTGGCAGCTGCGCCCAGCGCAGCGGCCCGACAAGATCGACCCCGCCGTGCCGGTCGATCTGACGCGGAAGGTCAGGAACCGGAAGCAGGAAACTGCCCGACCGCCTTCCGGAATGGCAGGGATTGATCGGCGCCCGATACCGGCGCCAGGATTCCGGAATCATGAAGCGTCACCCGTCCACCTGTTCCTCTCGTTCGATCGGCGCGCGCACCGCGCCGCTTTGCCTGTTGCCGCTGCTCCTGCTCGGCGCCTGTGCCGTCGAGGCACCGACCGGCCCGAGCATCCCGGTGATGCCGGGCGAGGGCAAAAGTCTCGGCCAGTTCCAGCAGGATGATGCGACTTGCCGGCAATTTGCCAGCCAGCAGACCGGCGGCGCTTCGCCGGCGGCCGCTGCCAATCAGGCGGGCGTCGGCAGCGCGGTGGTTGGCACGGCAGTCGGCGCCGCAGCCGGTGCAGCGATTGGCGCGGCAGCCGGCGATCCCGCTGCGGGTGCTGCGATCGGCGCCGGCGCCGGCCTGTTAACCGGCACCGCGGCCGGCTTCGGCAATGCCGCCGCTTCCGCCGACAACGTGCAGCAGCGCTATGACATCGCTTATGAGCAATGCATGACGACCACCGGCAACAGGCCGGCCGTGGCCGCCGCGCCGCAGCCGGTCTATAACGCGCCCGCCCCGGCGCCGGTCTATGCGGCCCCGGCCTATCCCGCCTATCCGTATCCTTATTATTACTATCCGGGCTACTACTATCCGGGCGCCTATTACGGCCCGGCCTATTACGGGCCCGGCTTCTATCCGAGCGCCACTTTCGTCTTCGGCTTTCACAGCGGCGATGGGCATGGTTACTACCACCATCACTGATAACAGCGACGCTGAAAGGCTCCAGCGTTTGGCGTGAGGTCGCCTACGTCAGGCCAGAATGAAGGCGCTGGAGTCTTATGACGCCAGCGCCTTTCGGTTTTCAGACCATCGGCGGATTGACCTGCTTGAAGCCGTCCAAACGATAATAGGGCGAATAGGGATAAGGCGGCGTGACCGCGCTGACCTGGTCGAGGCGGGCGA
This sequence comes from Terriglobales bacterium, assembly GCA_035563795.1. Taxonomy (GTDB): domain Bacteria; phylum Pseudomonadota; class Alphaproteobacteria; order Dongiales; family Dongiaceae; genus Dongia_B. Next base: position 2,484 of record DATMUQ010000745.1, read on the forward strand.
TCTGCTCAGGCGTCAGCGACCAGCCGATT
>DATMUQ010000746.1:0-3862 GCA_035563795.1 Terriglobales bacterium
CCTATCTGATTGCCGCGATCATTGCCGGGCTGCTCAGCGGCTGGCAATTGCAGGGCCTGCTGGCCGTGTCGACGCCGGCCTGCCTGATCGCGGCACGGCTGCTGGCAACCCAGCAGATCAAGTCGCGGGATTTCCATGCCATCATCCCCAGTTTCATGGCGCTGATGACCGGCCTCATCTTCTTCCTGATGAACATCATCCCGATCGCCCATCTCGATGCCGTGTGGCGGTCAATCTTCGGCTCGCCGCTGCCGATCTGGCTGGGCGGCATCGGCCTGACCTCGGGCCTGATCCTGCTGACCCTGGGCTATCTTCTGGCGCAGATCTCGCCCTATCACCAGCTGCTGCGGACCCTGCAGGTGGCACTGCTGCCGAGCCTGCTGCTCACCTGCCTCAACATCGAATTCCCCGGCAGCCTGGCGCAATTTTTCGATCTGAGCCCCGTCGCCACCCGCCTGCAGGCATTGCAGGCGGCCGGGCAGCCGATCGCCATCTACGGCAATTATCGTGGCGAGTTCGATTATCAAGGCCGCCTCGACCATGCGCCCGACGTCGTGCATACCCCGCAGCAGGCCTGGATCTGGGCCGACCGCCATCCCGGCGGCGTCATCCTCACCTATTTCGACGGCAGCCCCATCCACCTCCCGGCTCTGCCGATCTATCGCGGCGTCGCCCGGGACCATTGGGTCGCCATCTGGCCGGCCATCGCCGTGTCGCAATCCGACGGCAAGATCCTCGACAGCAGTTTCTGACGGGTCTGCCGGGTCGCTGGGCTTGCCGCAATCCGGGGGACGTATCGGTTAATTTCTGCTAGGCTTCGCCATCAGATTAGAGTCGCGAGGCAGTACCCGATGTCATCTTATACGCTTGGTTATTCGCTGGCCCGTGGGCCGGAAAAGCGCAAGGACAAGCGGCTGCCTCTGCCGGTCTTCAGCGTGAAGATCGACGGCCAGACCTATTCGACCGTCAATTGGTCGCTGGGCGGCCTGCTGGTCACGGAGTATGACGGCGCCGTCGCTGACGACCAGTTGATCCGGCTCGACGTCAAGGCCAAGGACGACCAGGCCGAATTCAAGCTGCGCATTTCCGCCCGCGTCATCCGCAATAATACCGAGCGCCACGAGCTTGCCCTTAAATTCGAAGAGATGAACCCGCAGGTCTATGATTTCTTCGAGCAGTGCTTCAGCCGCCGCTTCAAGCGCTGATCCCACGCAGGGTCCGCTGCGATGACGATCGCCGAACTGAGCTGGATTGACGGCATCGCGGTTGCTTGCTTTCTCGCCATGCTGTTCGGCTGGGGCCGCATCGCGCTTTTGATCGATGGCGGCAAGAGCCTCAATGCCTCGATGCACCAGGTACGACGTGCCTGGATGCAGCGGATGCTGGAACGGCCCGACCGCATCGTCGATGCCGCCCTGACCGGCCATACCGTCAGCTCGCTCTCCTTCTTCAGCTCGGCCAATATCATCATCATTGCCGGCCTGTTCGGCCTGCTCGGCAAGGCCGATGACGCCCATTCCGTGATCAGTGCCTGGCCGTTCGTCCCAGCCGCCAGCACTGGCCTCGTTCAGCTGAAGATCTTCGGCCTCATCTGCGTGCTCGCTTATGGCTTCTTCCGCTTCACCTGGGCCTTGCGGCAATACAATTACTGCTGTGCCTTGATCGGTGCGGCGCCGCTTCCCGGCACCATGCATCCGCACCGCATCGAACTGGCGGACCAGGTGGCGATCGTCTTCACCAGCGCCTTGCGCAGCTTCGGCGCTGGCATCCGCTGCTACTATTTCGCCATCGCCTGGGTCTGCTGGATCGCCGGGCCGATTGCCCTGCTGCTCGCCACCGGCGTCATCACGCTGATGCTGTTCCGCCGGCAGACGATCTCCCACAGCGCCCGCGCCATCAAACGCTATAACGAACTCAATCCGCCGCGGGAAATATAAGACCGCGCGTCAGGCGCAGCAGCGCATCAATGCGAGCAGTTGGTTTGCGTGTCGCACATATTGACGAGCGAATCGTGCACCGATTGCTTCCAGTCGAACTGGAAATCGGCACAGCCGCTGAGCACCAGCAGGCCGGTGAGAGTCGCGCTTGCAAGAATGAGAGAACGAATTTTCATCGGTCACCTCCTTGTCGGCGACCTGGAAAACCCGGCGGGTCAGGATGAGGTCCGATCCTTCACTTCTTCTTTATGACGTGCCTCTAAAGGCGCGCGCAACAACAGCACCTAACGGACGATAAACAGAGCAAAAATGCGGATTGGCGCGACCGGCGGGCGGATCACAACTTCCCGCGAGCGCAGCTCACGGCAAGGTGATCAGGCGTTGGCGGCAGCGAGACGACGGGCGCGGCTGCTGAGGAACCAGTAGCCGAGCCGGGTCAGGAGACGATTCAGGATGCCGGTCGGATTGAGCCCGGTCGCCTTCAATACCATCGCCATGGCGCGCTCGACATGACGCGGCTGATAATAGCGATAGGCCCGCCTCGCATAAGCGCGGGTGAAGCGCTTGCGCTCATAGCTTTCGTCCGGATGATTGGCCGCGTAATAGGCATAGGCCAATTCATCGTCTTCGGATTCGGTGATGCGGCTGAGCGCAATCTTCACACGCTTCACGGCGCTGATCTTGTCGAGACGCAGATAGGTGTCGAGATGCTGATAGAAGAGCTTGTAGTGGCGCAATTCGTCGGCGGCGATGCGCTTGCAGATCGCCTTCAGCACCGGTTCGTCGGTCGCTTCCGTCAATGCCGTGTAATAAGACGAGGTGCCGGTTTCGACGATGCAGCGGGCGACCAGCTCGCCGGCGCGCGAGCCCCGCAAGGAGGCGGTGGCAGCGGTCTCGACCTTGAAACCCTCGGTGAAGCGCTGGAAGCAGGCATCGAAATCGAAGCTGGGATCGGCAAGCCTGGCCCAGCGCGCGAGGGCCGCGCCATGCTGGACTTCTTCCACCGCCCATTCACGGATCACCGCCTGGAAAGTCGCGTCGTCCTGAAAGACGTTACAGAGATAGGTCGCGTAATCGCCGCCGTTATATTCAACCATGGCGGCGGCCTTCACGACTTTGACAAGGTCGGGATCGACCTTGGCGGGGTCGAAGGACGACCAGGGAATCTGTTCGAGCGTCCAATGACTCATGATGCGCAAAAGCGGGCTTCTGGTTTCAACAAGATGGCCTGACCTGCCTCCGGAGCTCCCCCTCCTATCGGCAACCGGCCGAGTCGCAGAAGGATTCGGCCTGAACTGCCTGGGCAGAGGCGCAGACTAGGTCAGCATGGCCCCGTTGACAAGGCAATCACCTCGTCGCGGGAACGTTAATGCTGGGAAACCCGCCCATCGGGATGCGGGTTCCGGGAATAGTTAATAAGCCGAGGCCTCGGTCGCGGCGGCCAAACGGGCCTCGGCGATGGTCAGGATCTTGGCAGCATGCTCGCGGGCATGCTCGTCCTTGGCGTCCTCGACATCTTCCTTGGCGTCCTGGACCTGCTGGCCGGCCTGGCTGGCCTCAATATCGCCAACCGCACGGGCATGCTCTGCCAGGATGGTGCAGGTTTCCGGCGTCACTTCGGCGAAGCCGCCTTCGACGAAGATCCGCTCTGCGACACGGCCGTCACGGAACACATAGATGACACCCGGGCGGATCGTCGAGATCAGCGGCATATGACCCGGCAGGACGCCGAAATCACCTTCGACACCCGGCACCACGACCATTTCAACGTCGGTCGCCATTTCCAGACGCTCCGGCGAGACGAGCTCGAAATGCACCTGATCCGCCATATTCCACCCTTTTGGTTCCGTCGCCCCGGCCGGATGCCGGACGACAGATCACGTCGATATTAAGAACCGGCGCCGCGGCGAAGCGCGGCGCCGGCG
>DATMUQ010000747.1:0-6236 GCA_035563795.1 Terriglobales bacterium
CGGCGGCTTCACTTCCTTCAGCGCGAAGCTGCTATGGATCTCGCGCACCCCCGGCAATTGCCCCAGCTTGTGCAGGGCGAAGTCGCTATAGGCATCGAGATCCTCCGCCACCACCTGCAACAAGAAGTCCTGTTGTCCGGCGAGGATGTGGCAGCCAACCACTTCCGGCAGCTTGAGCACGGCGTCCTCAAAGGCCTTGTGTGCCTTAGTGTCCTGGCTCTGGATCGCGACATTGACGAAGACAGTGACGCCGAGGCCGAGGCGGCGCTGGTCGAACATCGCCTGATAGCCTCGGATGATCCCTTCCTCTTCCAACCGCTTGACCCGCCGCCAGCACGGTGACGGCGACAAGCCGACCTGCTGGGCGAGATCATTATTGCTCAGCCGGCCATCCAACTGCAGCGCCGCCAGGATCTTGAGGTCATAATCGTCGAGATCGATCATCGGCAATATTCTTCCCTGAAACCGGCATAGCTGGGTATATCCTACCCCAGATCATGGGAAAACCCGCAAAGAAAGCAAACATTTTTCCGGCAATCGGCCCTAGGCTCCGGATCGATCAAGACTGCTTTTCATGGATGCCCAGGATCATGACCACACCCCAGATCGCCACCCTCGCCACGGTCGCCGCCAGTTTCCTCGCCGCGGTGTTGGTGCCCGGCCCAAGTTCCGTCTCGGTGATGCGCACCAGCCTGTCCAATGGCGCCCGCGCCGGCATTGCGACCGCGATCGGCGTTGCCTGCAGCAACAGCTTCTATGCCGCCTGCGCCGCCTTCGGCCTGGTCGCCCTGCTGGAAGCCTCGGGCGCCGCCTTCACCATCGTCAAAGTTGCCGGCGGTCTCTATCTGTTGCATCTGGGCCTGCGCATGGTCATGAACCGCAAGCGGGTGATGGTGCAAGCCGATGCGGTGCAGGAAGTGCCGTTTGTCCGCGCCTTGTTGCGCGGCTTTCTGATCGATCTCAGCAACCCGAAGACCATCATGGCCTTCCTCGGCATCTTCGCCATCGCCTTCCCGGCGCATCCCTCGCTGACCTTGTCGCTGCTCTCCGTCGGCATCGTCGGCGTCATCTCGTTGAGCTGGCATTGTATGCTGGCCCATCTCTTCGCCCGCCCGGCCTTGCGCCAGGCCTATAGCCGGGCCGGCCATTGGATCGACCGCGGCGCAGGCGCCATCATCGGCAGCTTCGGTATCGCCCTGGCCGCCAGCAGCCTCTGAGATCGCCGGCCATCACAATGCGGGGCAATAAAAAAACCCGGCTTCCTGCGGAAGCCGGGTTTCCGTTTGCGGCGCGGGTGCGCTACTTGCCGATCTTGATCGCCACCCATTGCTCGTCACCCTTGCGGTTGATGAGCAAGGTGACCACCCGGTAGCCATTGTCCTGCGCGACTTTCACCCGCGCGGCGATGTCCTTCGGCGTTTCCACCGCCTTCTGATCCACTTCGGCGATCACATCGCCAGGGCGCAGATCCTTCTCCGCCGCAGGTCCATCGGGATCGACATCGACAATGACGACGCCGGTCACGGTCTTGTCGAGATCGAAGTCCTTGCGCTGCTTATCGTTGATGCTGGCGAGATCCAATCCCAGGGCCTTCAGCTTGCTGCCCTGCTCGCTCGGCTGCTGCTGATCCTGATTGTCGTCAGGTTGATCGCTGGCCTGGTCGTCGGCCTTTTCATCGAGCTCGCCCAGCATCACCGGGATCGTCACCTGCTGGCCCTTGCGCCAGATGACGACATCGACATTCTTGCCGAAGGCCGTCTCGGCGACCATGCGCGGCAGGCCGCGCATCTGGGTGACTTCCTTGCCGTCGAATTTCAGCACCACGTCACCCTGCTTGATGCCGGCCTTGTCGGCCGGGCCATCCTTGGTGACGCCGGCAACCAGCGCGCCCTTGTCCGACGGCAGCTTCAGGCCTTCGGCGAGATCCGGGCTGATCGACTGGATGCGCACACCCAGCCAGCCGCGGCGCGGATGGCCGAACTGCTTGATCTGCTCGATCACCGGCTTCGCCAGGTTGGAAGGAATGGCAAAGCCGATGCCCACGGAACCGCCCGAGGGCGAGAAGATCGCCGAATTGATGCCGACGACCTCGCCGTCCATGTTGAACATCGGACCGCCGGAATTGCCGCGATTGATCGAGGCATCGGTCTGGATGAAATCGTCATAGGGACCGGCATTGATGTCACGCTGGCGGGCCGAGACAATGCCTGCCGTCACCGAGCCACCGAGGCCGAAGGGATTGCCGATCGCCAAGACCCAGTCGCCGATCCGCATGGCGCCGGAATCGCCCCATTTTACGAAGGGCAGAGGCTTGCCGGCATCGACCTTGAGCAAGGCAAGATCGGTCTTGGGATCGCGCCCGATCAGCTTGGCCTTGAGTTCGGTATCGTCATGCATGACGACCATGATCTCGTCGGCGTTCTCGACCACATGGTTGTTGGTGACGATATAGCCGGCGGGATCGATGATGAAGCCGGAGCCGAGCGATGTCGCCTTGCGCGGCCGCGGCTTGGCGCCCTGACGCTTGTCCAGGAAATCCTTGAACATCTCGTCCAGGTCCTGCATCTGGCTATCGGCGGTGATGGTCTGTGTCGTCGCCACATTGACCACCGCGGGCAGCGACTTGTCGGCGAGGTCGGCGAAACTTTCGGGTGCCGACCGGGCCTGGGCCAGTTGCGGCGCGGCAGCGAGGCAGAACACGGCCATCAGCGCGAAGACCGAGCGACCGAGGAAAATCCGACGAGGAAGTATCATGGTCAGCGCTGGCTCCGTCCAAATTGCCTATCAATATGTTGTTGTCACTGGCAAAACCGCCCCATAACGACCGGTCTCCGCCAAGCATCAAGCTATGCTACGCTGTCCGCCTGTCGTTACGCCAGCCGGATCGATGGCCGGATGATGCCCCGTACCATCGCTTCATTCAACCGGAGCCAAGCGCGCCGAGTTCCATCCGTGACCCCACTCCACCTGGTCTCGGGTACCAGCCCTACTGTGCCGGCTTGATATTCGGGTCGACTTGGAAATACCGGAAGAAGTCGCCCGTCGGCGCACCGACATAGGTCGTGTTATCGCCCGAGAGTCCGGTCTCCATCGCCCGCAGCGAGCGATAGAAATCGAAGAATTTCGGGTCCTGGCTATAGGCGTCGCTATAGATCTTGGCCGCCTCGCCGTCACCCTGGCCACGCAGGATTTCACCCTGCTTATGTGCCTCTGCCAAGGTCACGACCTTCTGCTTGTCGGCTTCGGCGCGCAGCTCCTGCGCTTCCCGCTGGCCTTCGGCACGGGTCTTGGTCGCTTCCTGGGCACGCTGGGTCCGCATCCGGTTATAGACTGCCTCGCTATTGGCCGTCGGCAGATCGACGCGCTTGAAGCGGACATCGACGATGCGGATGCCATAGGGCTTGGCGGAATCGATCAGCAGCTTAGTGATGTCCTGCATCAGATCCGCGCGTTGCGGCGTCAGAATGTTCGTCATCGACACATTGCCGATCACCGAACGCAAGGCGGAAACGAGGACACTGCCGACCTGGCTCTCGGCGCGCGCCTCATTATTGGCAACCTGGTAGAACTGCAACGGCTCGTCGATCTGATAGCGCACATAAGCCGAGATGACGATGCGCTTCTGATCAAGGGTCAGAAGTTCCTGCGCCGGTGCGTCAAAATTCAGGATCCGCTTGTCGACATAAACGACATTTTCGATCATCGGAATGTGCCAATGAAGGCCTGGGGTATTCGAGATCGTGCGCACCGGCCTGCCGACGCGCAGGACAATCGCATCCTGCCATTGCGGCACCTGGAAGGCCGCGGCGTAAGCCACCAGCAATGCCGCAGCCGCAACGATGCCGCCGATCATGGCCTGATTGGTCCGCATCATTGCTGTGCTCCCTGCTGCTGATTGCCGCCGCTTTGCGCTCCCGCAGTGGGGCTACCGGATTTCACTTGGCCTTTGATAAGCTGGTCGAGCGGTAAATATGGCAGTGCCCCGCCCTTGCCGTCGCCGGTCACCAGCACCTTGTTCATACCACCCATGAGCCGTTCCATGGTCTCGAGATAGAGTCGCCTTTCGGTAACCGCCGGGTTGAGCTTGTACTGGTCATAGATCGAGAGGAAACGCTGCGTGTCGCCTTGGGCCGTGGCGATCTTTTCCTGCTTATAGGCCTCCGACTGACGCACCATCTGCGCGGCCTGGCCCTCGGCACCCTGCGTTACCTGATTGAAATAAGCCTGCGCCTCATTGACCAGGCTGACCTTGTCAGCCTTGGCCTTCTGCACATCGCGGAAGGCGTCAACCACTTCCTGCGGAGCGTCGGCCTTCTGCATCGAGAGCTGCTCGATATGGATACCCGAGTTGTAGGAATCGAGAATGCTCTGCGCCAGCTTTTCGGCATTCGCTTCGATCTGGCTGCGACCGCCGGTGATGGCATATTCAAAATTCGACTGGCCGATGATCTCGCGGATCGCCGCCTCGACCGCATTCTTGACGGTCTGGTCCTTGGCCACGCGATCGATATCGCCGATATCGCTGTCGGGGTCGCGGATGTCGAACAGGTATTTCTCGACATCGTTGATGCGCCACAGCACGACGGCCTGGATATCGACGATATTCTCGTCGCCGGTCAGCATCAGGCTCTCTTCGCTGACATCAACATCGCCGCCATTGCCGAGATTGCTGCGAAAGCCAATTTCCACCCGGTTGCGCCGATTGACGTCCGGCGTGACCACCGAGCCGAGCGGGGCCGGCACGTTCCAATGCAGGCCGGGCTGTGTCACCGGCGGGCTGTATTTGCCGAACACCATTTCGACGCCGACCTGACTGGGGTCGACGCGGTAAAATCCGCTGGCCAACCACACGATCACGGCGAAGCCGATCAAGGCGACAATCGCCGGAAAACCGCCGATCCCGCCCGGGAAGATGGTCTTCATGCGGTTCTGGCCGCGCCGAAGCAATTCGTCGAAATCGGGGCCTTTACCGCCGCCACTATTGGGGTTGCGCCCCCAGGGTGTCTGTCCGCCCCCCTGACCGCCAGATCCGCCGCCGGAAGAACCGCCATTTCCGGATCCACCGCCCCAGGGACCACCCTGATTGTTCCAAGCCATCAATGACCCCAATTTATGTCGTGGCACTCAACCTGTAGCACGCCGCTTGCGACCGTTCTCCTGGCGCAGGCTCTATGCAAGAACCCGTCCTGGCCTTATATGACAGCGATGGCCGGGTCGCAATCGCAACCGGCCGCCGCTGGACAGCCGATCCAGCATGCCGACGTTCATATCGTGATAAAATTCAGGTTTTTCAAGCATGACCGCGATTTCCCAAGAGCAAGTATTGGCAGCGCTGCAACGGATCGCCGCACCCCAGGGTGGCGATCTGGTGAATAACGGCATGATTTCCGGCCTGGTGGTGCGCGACGGCCATGTCGGCTTCTCGATCGAGGTCGATCCCAAGCTCGGCGCCAGCCTGGAGCCGCTGCGCAAAGCAGCGGAACAGGCCGTGGAAAAGCTACCGGGCGTCCTCAGCGTTACCGCGGTACTGACGGCGCATCGTGGCACTGCCGCGCCACAGGCGCGACCTGCAGCCCCGGCCCCAAGTCATCCCGCGCAGGGCCATCAGCACGGTCATGCGCATGGGCAGCCGGCACAGCAAGGCAAGCAAGGCCTGCCCGGCGTCGGTCATATCATCGCTGTCGCCAGCGGCAAGGGCGGGGTCGGCAAATCCACCACCGCGGTCAACCTGGCGCTCGGCCTGGCGGCACTCGGCCTCAAGGTCGGCCTGCTGGATGCCGATATCTATGGCCCGTCGCAGCCACGTTTGATGGGCATTTCCGGCAAGCCGCAGAGCCCCGACGGCAAGCGCCTCGAACCGATGAGCAATCACGGCATCAAGGTGATGTCGATGGGCTTCATGATCCCGGAGGACACGCCGATGATCTGGCGCGGCCCGATGGTCATGGGTGCCCTCACCCAGCTGCTCCGCGACGTCAATTGGGCACCCTTGGATGTGCTGGTCTGCGACCTGCCGCCGGGCACCGGCGATGCCCAGCTCACCATGGCGCAGAACGTGCCGCTTTCCGGTGCGGTCATCGTCTCGACGCCGCAGGATATTGCGCTTCTTGATGCCAAGAAGGGCCTTAACATGTTCCGCAAGGTCGATGTGCCGGTGCTCGGCATCATCGAGAATATGAGCTATTTCTGCTGCCCCAATTGCGGCCATCGCAGCGAGATCTTCGCCCATGGCGGGG
>DATMUQ010000748.1:0-3887 GCA_035563795.1 Terriglobales bacterium
TGGCGGCTGGTCGACGCACCAGGCCCGCCGCTTTCTGCGGGCAACGCGTCATCTCGATTACTACATGGAGCAGCCCTGCTTCTCTTATGAGGAAAACCGCGCGCTTCGCCCCGATTGCGACCGGCCGCTGGTGCTCGATGAATCGATCGACAGCCTGCGGGCCCTGCTCCGCGCCAATGAGGACCGGGTGGTCGACGGCATCACCATCAAGATCGCCCGGGTAGGCGGTGTCACCACCGCGGCCCAGATTCGCGATGTCGCCGTGGAGCTCGGCCTCGCCGTCACCGTCGAGGATACCGGCGGCGCCGAGATCGATACCGCGGCGATGATCCATCTCTCGCTCTCGACCCCGGCGGAATACCGCACCCATACGGTCGATTTCCATAACTGGGTGACGACGCCCAACGGCACCGGCATCCCCAAGACCAGCAACGGGACGATGACCATCGGCCATGCGGCAGGCCTGGGAATCGACGTGCTGGTCGATGCCCTCGGCGAGCCGATTCATCGCGTCAAGCGCTGAGCGGTGCCTTGCATGGCTGCAATGCGCGCGGCGACGATAAAAGAATAAATCTCTTTGTCTCAGAGCATTAGGCGCTGTCGGCGACAGCGCCTTTATGCTGCCTTTATGCCGCCTTCGGGCGAACCGTCTCGATTCCTTACGCCCCGGTGACGACGCTTAATTCGCGTAGAAGCCGAACCGCAATCGGCACTTTTTCATCGGGGTTAGAAATGTTGGACACGGTCCTCCTTTTGGCCGGGATCGGCCTCTTTTTGCTGAGCATCGTTTATGTCTACGCCTGCGAGCGGGTGTGAGGCAGCCATGACGCTCGACATCGCCATTGGCGCCATCATCACCGTCGGCCTGTTCGTTTATATGGGCATCGCCATGATCTGGCCGGAAAAGCTCTGACCCAACCGCAATCGGCTCAGAGCCCGCGCCGTTCAACAAGGTAACATCATCATGACATTCAACGGTCTCCTGCAGATCGCTGTCTTCAGCGTTCTGATCATTGCGCTCGTCAAACCGATGGGCAGTTACATGACCAAGGTTTTCGAGGGACAGCGCAATTTCCTGTCGCCCGTCCTCGTCCCGGTCGAGCGCCTCATCTACAAGATCTGCGGTATCCGCGAAAAAGACGACCAGCATTGGATCATCTACGCGGTCAGCATGCTGGTCTTCAACTTCGTGCTGTTCGCTTCACTCTATGCGATCCTGCGTCTGCAGGCCTATCTGCCGCTCAATCCGCGCGGCTTCGCCGGCATGGCGCCCGATCTCGCCTTCAACACGGCGATCAGCTTTGTCACCAACACCAACTGGCAGAATTACGGCGGCGAAAGCACGCTGAGCTACTTCGCCCAGATGGCTGGCCTGACAGTGCACAACTTCATCTCGGCCGCCACCGGCATTGCCCTTGCCGTCGCCGTCATCCGCGGCTTCGCCCGGAAATCGGTGCAAGGCATCGGCAATTTCTGGGTCGATACCGTGCGCTGCACGCTCTATATCCTGCTGCCGGTTTCCTTCGTCGCGGCCCTGTTCCTGGTGTTTCAGGGCATGCCGCAGAACCTGCATGACTACGTGACGGCCACGACTTTGGAAGGCGGTCAGCAGACCATCGCCCAGGGCCCGGTCGCCTCGCAGATCGCCATCAAGATGTTCGGCACCAATGGTGGCGGCTTCTTCAATGCCAATGCCGCGCATCCCTATGAGAACCCGACAGCTCTGTCGAACCTCATTCAGATGATCCTGATCTTCACGCTCGGCGCCGGCCTCACCAACATGTTCGGCCGCATGGTCAAGGATCAGCGTCAGGGCTGGGCCATCTTCGCCGTGATGTTCGTCCTCTATCTTGGCGGCGCCCTCTTCTGCTACTGGGCGGAAGCCCAGGGCAATCCCGCCTATAGCAGCCTGCCGGTCGATCAACTGGCGAGCTCGCTGCAGAGCGGCGGCAATATGGAAGGCAAGGAAGTCCGCTTCGGCATCGCCAATTCCGCACTCTTCGCCACGGTGACCACCGATGCCTCCTGCGGTGCCGTCAACGCGATGCATGATAGCTTCACACCGCTCGGCGGCATGGTGCCGCTGGTCAATATCATGCTGGGCGAGGTGATCTTCGGCGGTGTCGGCTCCGGCCTCTATGGCATGCTGATCTTCGCCATCATCGCCGTCTTCATCGCCGGCCTGATGGTGGGTCGTACGCCGGAATACGTCGGCAAGAAGATCGAGGCCAAGGAAGTCAAATATGCCATGCTGGCGCTGCTCTGCGTGCCGGTCGTGGTGCTGGGCTTCGCGGCCACGGCAACCATCCTGCCCTCGGCCTTGAAGAGCCTTGCCAATAGCGGCCCGCATGGTTTCTCGGAGATTCTCTATCTCTACGTCTCCAGTGCCGGCAATAACGGCAGTGCCTTCGGTGGCATTACCGGCAACACGTTGTTCTACAACGTCACCGGTGCCATCACCATGTTCATCGGCCGCTTCTTCATCATCATCCCCGCCTTGGCCATCGCCGGTTCGCTGGCCGCCAAGAAGCTGACTCCCGCCAGTGCCGGTACCTTCCCGACCAATGGTGCGCTGTTTGTCGGCCTGCTGCTGGGCGTGATCGTGATCGTCGTCGGCCTCACCTACTTCCCGGCCCTCGCCCTTGGCCCGATCGTTGAGCATCTGATGATGCTTGGTGGTCAGCTGTTCTAAGCGCGTTCGGACCTTATTCACTGGAGTAAATCATGTCTAAATCCAAACAGATCTCCATGTTTGACGGGGAGATCCTGAAGGCAGCCATCCGGGACTCGGTGTTAAAGCTCGATCCCCGCAAGATGGTGCATAACCCGGTCATGTTCGCGGTCGAGGTGGTGGCGCTCGGCGCCACCCTCATCGTGATCCGCGACCTTGCCATCGGCAAATCGGTGCTGTTCTCGGCCCAGATCGTCTTCTGGCTGTGGCTGACGGTGGTGTTCGGCAATTTCGCCGAAGCGGTCGCCGAAGGCCGCGGCAAGGCGCAAGCCGATGCCTTGCGCAAGACCCGCAGCCAGACCATTGCCAAGAAGCTACGCAGCCTCTCTTCCCGCGAGACTGATGACGTCTCGGCCCTGACCCTGAAGGTTGGTGACTTCGTCCTGGTCGAAGCTGGCGACATGATCCCCGGCGACGGCGAGGTGGTCGAAGGCATTGCCTCGGTCGATGAGTCGGCAATCACCGGTGAATCGGCGCCCGTGATCCGCGAAAGCGGTGGCGACCGCTCGGCGGTCACCGGCGGCACCCGCGTGCTCTCGGATTGGGTCAAGGTGAAGATCACCGCGGCCCAGGGCTCGACCTTCCTCGATCGCATGATCAGCCTGGTTGAAGGCGCCAAGCGGCAGAAGACGCCGAATGAGATCGCCCTCAACATCCTGCTCGCCGGCATGACGCTGATCTTCATCCTGGCCACCGCCAGCATCCCGAGCTTCGCCAATTATGCCGGTGGCGAAGTGCCGATCATCGTCCTGATCGCCTTGTTCGTCACCTTGATCCCGACCACCATCGGCGCGCTCCTGTCGGCGATCGGCATCGCCGGCATGGACCGGCTGGTGAAGTTCAATGTGCTCGCCATGTCAGGCCGGGCGGTCGAGGCCGCCGGCGACGTCGACACCCTGCTGCTCGACAAGACCGGTACCATTACGCTGGGCAATCGCGTGGCCTCGGCCTTCCTGCCGCTGCCGGGTGTCAACGAACAGGAACTGGCCGATGCGGCCCAGCTCTCCTCGCTGTCGGATGAAACCCCGGAAGGCCGCTCGATCGTCGTTCTCGCTAAGGAGAAATACGGTCTGCGCGGTCGCGACATGGCGCCGATCCATGCCGAGTTCGTGCCCTTCACGGCGCAGACCCGGATGAGCGGCATCAATCTCGACGG
>DATMUQ010000749.1:0-6723 GCA_035563795.1 Terriglobales bacterium
CGTCCGCTACTGGTCCTGCCGGCTCTGGCAAACGACTGCCTGAGCCGCTTGCGGCACCGTCCGGATGTGTTTGGCTATGAAAAACTAGCGGAGCTTTATCACGCGGACTGGGTCGCCCGGCCTTCCGATCTTCCTGCGATGGTCCGGTGGCAGGCCAATTTTCAGCTGGAAAACGGCTTCCGAGACACTTTCGAATGGTACCGCACCCATTCATTCTTCGCCTGAGGATGGCGCTCTAGCGCATTGATTAAAAACACTTGTTACATTGCGAAACAATTTGTCATTTAACCCCCGGGATGAAATCTAGGACAACGTTTCCCAATGATTCGGTCACGGCCGAGTCATGATTCGGTCAGATGCGTATTTGGGGCAGTTTCAGGCGACATGACGATGGTAGAGGCGCAGCAGCAATCTTCGCTGGAGAGCATTTTCGCGGAGATCGCATTGATGATGGATCGCTTTCGTAAGAGCGATGCGCCGATCACCATGGACACCGATATTGCCCAGGACCTGAACATGGATTCGCTGGCGGTGATGGATTTGATGATGGAGCTTGAGGACAAGTTCGACGTCTCCATTCCGCTCAACATGGTACCCGAGATCGTGACGGTCGGCCAATTGGCGCAGACCGTTTACGACAGCAAGAAGGTAGCCTGACGATGGGCCTTTTCGATCGTTTCAAGTCGGTAAGCGACGCCTATACCAATCTCAAGACCTGCGGTGGTGACCCGTTCGGTGTGAAGATGGAGCGCGTCCTGTCGACCACGGAGGCCTTGATTGAAGGCCGGCCGACCATCCTGTGCGGTACCAACAACTATCTCGGCCTGACCTTCGATGCCGATTGCATGAATGCGGCGCAGCAGGCGATCACAGATTTCGGTACCGGTACGACGGGTTCCCGCATTGCCAACGGTTCCTATGGCTGCCACAAGGCGCTGGAACAGGATCTCGCCGATTTCTACGGCAAGAAGCACTGCATGGTCTTCACCACCGGTTATCAGGCCAATCTCGGGGCGATTTCCACCCTGGCCGGTCCGAATGATTTCCTGATCATCGATGCCGACAGCCATGCCAGCATCTACGACGCCTGCCGCCTCGGCAGCGCCACGGTGATCCGCTTCAAGCACAACGATCCGGCCGATCTCGACAAGCGTCTGTCGCGCATCGCCAATGAGCCCGGCAACAAGATCATCGTCGTCGAAGGCATCTATTCGATGCTGGGCGACCACGCGCCGCTCAAGGAATTCGTCGCGGTCAAGAAGAAGCACGGCGCCTATCTGCTGGTTGACGAGGCCCATTCGATGGGTGTCCTCGGCGCGACCGGCCGTGGCCTGCTCGAGCATGACGGCGTCGATGCCGATGTCGATTTCGTCACCGGCACTTTCTCGAAGAGCATGGGCGCGATCGGCGGCTACCTCGTCTCCGACCACCCGGATTTCGACATCCTGCGCGTCGCCTGCCGCCCCTACATGTTCACCGCCTCGCTGCCGCCCTCGATCGTCGGTTCGGTGCGTCAGGCGCTGGCGACCCTGCGGGCGAAGCCAGAGCTGATGAAGAAGCTGTGGTCGAATGTCGACACGCTCTATGACGGACTGAAGGCTGCCGGCTTCAAGCTCGGCCAGCAGAAGGGCCCGGTCGTGGCAGTTTACCTGACCGATCCGAAGCTGGCCGGCGTTGCCTGGCACATGCTGCTGCAGCGTGGCGTCTATGTGAACCTGGCGCTGCCGCCCGCGACCCCGAGCGGCACCGCTTTGCTCCGCTGCTCGGTCTGTGCCGCGCATTCGACCGAACAGCTGCAGAAGGTGGTTGACGCCCTGACGGCGGTTGGTGAGGAGCTGGGACTGATCGGCGGCGAACAGCTGCGGATTGCAGCGGCCGAATAAGCCGATTAAAATAAGATTGAGAAAGCCAGCTTTACGCTGGCTTTTTCGTTTCTGAGGTTGGTTCGTTTTCTGAGTGGTCGCGCTAGGCTGGCTCGGCAAAACCCTGCCAGATCTCCTCCTCACTCCATCCCAGCCGGCGAAATTCGTCGCGGCGCAGCGGTGCGTCTTCGGCAACGAAGAATTCATCGAGCTGCGGCGGCTTGACCGACGTCGCGGCCAGCATGGCATGCGCCTGGCCGCGATGATGCACCTGATGCTGGAACAGATGCATGAGGACGCGATCGACGCGATCGATCTGCACCCGCGTGCCCCGGTGCATGCGGACGGCTTTGCCGAGCGCTGCTTCCGACAGGCCGTCACAGAAGTCGATCAGGCGCAGATCGACCGTTTGCTGCGCCGCGCGCAATGTCGGTGCCGTTCGGCACGGCGCTTCATCGCTCCAGGCATCCGGGCCGAGCGTTCCGCCTTCCAGCGCATCGACATAGAACCAATCGACCACCAGGATATGATTGAGGGTCAGCATCACGCTGGGGAAGAAGCCGGTGCGCGATGCCACGAAATCGGCATCGCTCAGCTTTTCGCAAGCGGTGATCAGGCGCTCATTTGCCCAGGCATTGTTGCGAGCCATGACCTGAAAATACTGCACCGCCGACATGGCTGGGGCCTCCCTCAATTGATGTCGATCGTCACATTGGCAATCGACGACAGTTCTTGAGGGTAGCCGCTGTCCGGCGTTTTGCTAGCGAAAAGCACCGCGACGATAGAGGCGCCAGGCAAGGCCCGGAGCGGATAAGAGCGGATGGCGGCGTTGCCAATCCGTTACTTCGACCGTAATGCCGCTATGGCGCGCGATCTTCCACAAGGCGTAATCGAGGCCGCCTTCAAAGGTGAAGGTGGCTTTGGCGAGGCGGGCAATGTTGAACAATTTGCCGAGCAGCCGGCTGCGGCGCCAGGCGCTGCGGGCATTATCGGGTTGCGGCTGCTCAGCCAGGACTGCCTGGGCCAAGGGCGTGATCTGCTGGTAGCGCGCCGCATCGACGGCGACGATCTGCACGGCGCGGTCGGAGCCTTCCGGCCGCAGCTCGGCGCGATAGGTTTCCTGAAACCCGCCGATCCAGCGCTGCAGGATGTCATCTTCCGACAAGGCCATGTTCGGCGCCGTCGGCTGCGCACCCCAGGCCGCTAGCATGGTAAGCACCGCTTCGCTGCAGGCTGCCGCGGCGGCCGCAGCGGCCAAGCTATCGCGGCTCCACACCAATCGTACTGGCTGGCAGAACCGCGCCCAGAGCGAAACGTTCGGCGCTGCGGGGCTGGTGCCGCGTGCAAATTGCTGCTGGCTGATCACCGCATATTTCGCCCGCAGGATAGTGCCGCCATGTTCCAGTTCCAGATAGAAGACATTGGGCGGCAGCAGGTGATTTGCCCAGGCGGGCAAAGCCGTCGGATAAGCCCGCCGATAGTCATCGACCAGCACATAGAAATCGAGCAGTGAATCGCCGAGCTGGGTTTCCGGACGCCGCAGGCAGGAGCCGTAGAATAGCACCGCTGTCGCCGCCGCGCCAAAGCGCTGGCGGATCACGTCTGCCATCGCCCGCACCAATGGGCTGACCGGCTGGTCGAGCTCTTGCGCGACGAAGTCCTGCAGGGCTCTGCGTCGTTCAGATACCGCGGGCCTGCCGTTCATGCGACACTCAGTAGCGATGAAAGGGAATGGCCGGGCCGACACTCAACTTGATACCACCCTGCTCTCCCGGCTTGAACAATTCCCCATCCATGACAACGGGAGAACGCAGGTTCAAGTGCAATTGGTCGAAGGAGCCGCTGTGATAGCCGGCTTTCTCCATCCAGGGCAGCCCGTGCCCGCGCAATGCGGGATAGACCGCGCGGATGAAGCATTTGGGCGGATGATCGACGATCGTATATTTGATGCCCTTGCTCTGGTCACCCCAGAACGGCTTGATGCCCGGTGTCAGCTGCTGCAACGTGGTGAACAACAGCAGGATGACATCGCGGTCTTGCGGATCCGCGCCGTCAAAGCTCATCACCGCCTGTTCCTCGGTGAAGCCTGAGCGCGGCCCTGGGCCAAATCGCATCAGCCGCCACAGCGATTGCGCGATGGTGACATTGGCGGCGAGCATCTGGCGCAAGCCGATGCGATGCGCGAAATGCCGGCTCAACATGGTGCCCTGATAGAAGCCGACGGCCCCGGCGACAAACCCATAAGTGATCGAGTTGCCGCCATCGACACTAAGACCGATCACGCGCCGCTCGATCAACTCGCCACGATCGCCGCTCTTCACGCGTTCGATGAACCGCTTCAATGCCGGGGCGGGCTTGCCGGTGAGCCCGACATCGCGGGCGACCACATTCGTCATGCCGCTGGCGATGATGCTCACCGCCGGCAGGGTGTTAAACGGGCGCGCCTGCAGCAGGTCATTGATGCCGGCCTGGACCGTCCCATCCCCGCCGCTGATCACGACATGATTCACGCCACGTGCGGCGAGATCATGCAGGCCGCCGCGCAGATCACTCATCTTGTTTAAGATAAGATGCGGAATCTCCGGATGGGCAGCGAGCACTTCATGCACACCCTGCATCGAAGCGACGTTGCGCGTGCTCCGCGCATTGCTGATAACGCCGATCACGCTCATGTGCTGGGTACTTCCGCCATCGGTTCCGTCAGCCAGGATTCCAGGCGATGGCCGCCCGATTGCCGGCTTGCCGCCTGGGCGATCCGCCAGCAGTGGAAGATGAAGGAAAGCACGGTCCAGATTGCCACGGCGATGAAACCGGCGACCGGCTGGTTCAGCAGGGCCGCGATGGTCAGGATGGCCAGGTTTGGGTTACGCCGGGCGGTGATCAGGCGAAACCAGGAATCGATCGGCCGCCAGGTATGGATCTCGATCTGGTAGAGCCAGATGAAGAGCCCCTCCTGCAATCGCCCCAGCACATAGCCGACAAGAATGATCCAAAGTGCCACGCTCTGCAGGGTGCCGGACATGCCCTCGGCCAGTCCCCCGCCCTGCCCGACATACCAGGCGTAATACCAGAACGGCGGATGAATGAGATCGATGCCGTGGTCAAAGGCGTTGCCGAACTTGCTGGAAGTCAGCGTGACGCGTGCCAGCTTGCCATCGACAGTGTCGAGAAAGCACATGCCCCAGGCGAAGGCGAGGCCCAGCAGGAAATACCCTGACCAGAACAACCACATGGCGAGCAGCATGAAAAGGAAACTGATGCTGGTCACCGTGTTTGGCGTGATACCGCGCCTGGCGCACCAACGTGTCAGCAACATCGCTGGAAATGGCCAAACATATTTGGTGACGAAATCGGTGACGCCTTTATAGGCGCCATCGAACATGCGTTTCTCGATAGCAGGCGCAGTCTCCGGCGTCAGCGGCAGGACATAAGGCTTTGCCCGCTTCCGCAGGGCGTGATTATAGGTGGTGGCCAGTTCGGCCGGATCACTGATGGCCTCCAGTCCCCGCGGCAGGCCGGCGACTGTCGGGCGCTGCGGCGTCTGCAGCATCTGCTCCGCACCTGCGATATCGCCGCCACTGAGAAGATGTGCTGCAACCGGTTGCCCATCTTCCGTTATCAGAACCTGGCGTGGTTGCCGGATAAGAGCCTTGATGACGCTTTCTTCATAGACGTGATCGGCCCGGATCAACAGATAGGACGTTCCGGAATCGTCGGCTGTAGCGGGGCGCAAGCCTGCCCGCCGCATCAGCCGGTGCAAGCGCTCGCCGTTGTCGAGGCTCCAGAGCTGTACGGTACTGGAGCCCAGGATCCGGTATATGGGCGCTTTGGAACTCACGATCGGCAATCATCAATCTGTCATGGTTTGCACTGGCAAGACCAATACCGGCCAGACACATAAGCGTCTACCGCAAATCACTGGCGACTCAATGCATTGATCACATATGTATCCTAAATCGGATCAGCGTCCTAGTGCACCAACGGGTGACGAGCGGAAGTATGGTGCAACTTTTATAGGTAAACTCACATAAGGCGGCAGGCCGGGAAGCCCTCTGCGCGGGGCGGCGCTTGACCGGAAGGTGTTTTCCCTAGAAAAACTAGCCTGCTTATGGCGAGGTTCTAAAAATGTTCTTGCTGGCGCATCTCTCAGACCCTCATCTGGCTGGCTGGTCGCTCGACAATCCGCTCGCCCTTCTGGGCAAGCGGATAACCGGCTACCTGTCTTGGCGCTTGAAACGGGTCAAGATCCATCGTGCGTCGATTTTGCAACAGATGGTCGAGGACGTTAGGGCGGCGGCCCCTGACCATATTGCCGTTACCGGCGACCTCACCAATATCTCGTTGCCGCAGGAATTCGCTGCCGCGGCCGTTTGGCTGAAAGGCCTGGGGGCAGCGGAGGATGTGTCGGTGATACCCGGTAATCACGACGCCTATATCCCGTTGCCCTTTGACCGGTCGCTGGGCCTTTGGCGGGATAATATGTCGGGCTTGATGCCCGGAGAGGCGGTTTCCCTTGGTGCGGCCGAACAGTCGGTGGGCTCGGCGGATGATTTCCCTTATGTCCGCCAGCGCGGCTCCGTCGCCTTGATCGGTGCTTCGACAGCCGTGCCGACCCGGCCATTTTCCGCTGCCGGCGAGTTGGGAGCGGCCCAGCTCGCACGTCTTGCGGGCATCCTCGAACGCCTCGGCCAGGCCGGCCTCTTTCGCGTACTCATGATTCATCACCCGCCTTATGTCGATCATGGAGGCCAGCGCAAATCTTTGCGCGATCATGTCGAGCTGCGAGAAATACTCGCGCAGAAAGGTGTCGAACTTGTGCTCCATGGGCATACCCATGTGGCTTGCCTCGGCAAAGTCGCGA
>DATMUQ010000750.1:0-2240 GCA_035563795.1 Terriglobales bacterium
ATCGAGATAATCCAGCCGCCCGCCAACCAGCGAAAAGCCCTGCGGGGTATAATCCGCGACGGTCGGCGCCACATCCACCTTGCCGTCGAACCAGGGCTTGATGGTGTGCTGGTCAGCCGAGGCGATATCGGTCAGATGTCCCGCCATCAGCGAGCGGATATGGCTGGCAACCACCTCCTCCGCCAGTTTCTGGTCCTCACCCTCGCCATGCGGCGCCAGCCAATAGCTGGTTGCCCCGGAAACCACGGCAACCGCAGCAACCGATGCCGCCAAGGCAAAGAGCTGGCGACGGTTCCACTGCCGGCCCGCTTTGGCCTGCTTGTCCTCCGCGCGCCGCGCCGCCAGATCGACCGGTGCTGCCGGGACTTGCGGGGAGGCTTCCTGGCGGGCTGCCTCCCGGCGTATCCCTGGCCGGGCAGCCAGCATCAGCGTCACCCGCTCGCGCAGATCGGCCGGCGCGGCGTGGCGCTCCAGACCGTTGCGCAGATCGGCCGTCAGGGCCAGCAGGCGCTCATGCTTCTGCCGGCAAGCCCGGCAACCGGCCAGATGGCTTTCCAGGGTCAGCGTACTGGACAGGTCCAGCTCGCCATCGATATAGGCGTTCAGCAGGGTCGCGATGCGTTCACAGTCCATTTGCCACCTCACCGCCGAGCCGCTGTTCCAATTGCTTCAGCAGGTGGTCGCGGCCACGGGCCAGGCGCGACATCACCGTGCCGATGGGAATCTCGGCTATCTCGGCTATCTCCTTGTAAGACAGGCCCTGCAAATCGCGCATCACCACGACTTCGCGATAAGACAGGGGTAAATTCTCGACGGCCGCATTCAGGTGCTTGCGCCGTTCCTTATCGTTCAACACCGTCTCCGGGGTGTCGGCGGCCTTGGGGTGCAGCGTCACCACTGTCGGCCGGCCGGCAATTTCGGCGATGGCCTCGTCTTCCATGAAGGTGAGCTGCTGCGACCGGTTAACCTTCAGCCAGCTGAAGCAGCAGCGCCGGACGATGGTCAGCAGCCAGGCCCGGGCCTCGGGGCCGCGATAGGTCGCGAAATGCTTCAAGGCCTTGAGATAGGCTTCCTGGACGACGTCCTCCGCATCGCTGCGATTGCCGGTCAGCCAGCGCGCGAGGTTAAAGGCATCATCGAGATGCGGCACCATCAGCTGCTCGAAAGCGTCCCGTGGTGTCGGGGCGCCCGGCTGCTGGGGGGCGTTGGGTTGCGTCGGCTCCGTCAAATCCAGGCTCCTGATGACCGTCACAAGTAAGACCGGCCATGGCCGGCGCTTATTCCCGTGCGGTGCTGGAGAACTGCCGCCAATTAACTGTCCTGCAGCTATATCGCAGCATTCGGTTAAGCATTAATTAACCATGCAGGCGCCGATCGGAAAGCCAACGGACAGTTCTCGCGGGAGCACTCACTCATGCGCCTGCCAGGTGGTGACGAAATCCTTGAGCTCGGCCGCATTGAGATCGGAGACCGCCCAGATATTCATGCCGTGCTCCTGCCAGCGGATGATGTTGTAGCCGCCCCGCTCTGTCGGCTCCGGCGGCAAAGCGGCTGTCTCGGCCGACGGCCAGATCAGCATGTTGATGACATGCGGACCGGCGCGATAAACCAGCGCCGCCACGTTGCGGCCCTGCAGATAATCCAGCCGCCCGCCGATCAACGGGAAGCCGCGATCGGCCAGGTTCTTCACCGGCGGCGCAAAATCGACCCTGCCGTCGAACCAGGGTTTGACATTGTGCTGGTCGTTGGAGGCGACGTCGAGCAGATGCCCGGCCTGCATCGAGCGCACATGACTGGCGACCACGAGATCGGCGAGATCCACCGTCTGCACCGGCGTCATCAGCATCAAGGTCAACACCACGGCAGCAACCGTGCCGAAACCGAAGCCGGCAACCGGCTGCCACCACCGGCGCAGCGACCAGCGCTGCAAGGCGCGCACGGATGCCTGATGCGAGACCGACATGGGCGCAGTGGCCAATGCCGGCAATGCGGCATCGATCCGTGCCATCAGCGTGGCGGAGGCCGTGTGGTAGCTGGCCTGCTCGCGCAAAACCTGGCGGGTCGCTTGCAGCCTTTGCCAGGCGTCGCGGCAGACGGCACAGTCCTCCCGGTGCTGGGTCAGTGTGAGCGATTGGGCGGCGTCCAGCTCACCGTCGAATTCGGCCTGCAGCAGCAGGATCTTGTCGCAACCATCACGCATGCTCATCGCACCGCCTCCTTGGCGAGAGCCGTCTCGCTGA
>DATMUQ010000751.1:0-12220 GCA_035563795.1 Terriglobales bacterium
CTGCAGCGGGGCGAGCACGTTATCGGCGTCGATTGCGTCAATGACTATTACGATCCGGCCCTGAAGGAAGCGCGACTCGCGCGTCTGACCGGACAACCGGGTTTTTCCTTCCAGCGCATCGACATCGCCGATCGCGCCGCCATGGAAGCATTGGCGGCGAGCCGGGGCAGCGAGATCGACGGCATCATCCATCTCGCCGCCCAGGCCGGGGTGCGCTATTCGCTGGTTAATCCCTTCGCCTATGTGACCTCCAACCTGGTCGGCCATATGACGGTGCTGGAGATGGCCCGCCATCTGCCCAATCTGCGCCATCTGGTCTATGCCAGTTCCAGCTCGGTCTACGGCGGCAACAGCAAGGTGCCGTTCTCGATCGAGGACCGGGTCGATGATCCGCTATCGCTCTATGCGGCGACCAAGCGGGCGGATGAGGCGCTGTCGATCTCCTACAGCCACAGCCACGGCCTCGCCCAGACGGGCCTCCGCTTCTTCACCGTCTATGGCCCCTGGGGCCGGCCGGACATGGCCTATTTCTCCTTCATGAAGGCGCTGATGGACGACCAGAAGCTGCGCGTCTTCGGCGATGGCAGCATGCGGCGCGACTTCACCTATATCGACGATATCGTCGCCGGCGTGGTCGCGGCACTCGATCATCCGCCGGCCAAGGGCCAGCACCGGCTCTACAATCTCGGCAACAACAATTCGGCCAGCGTCAACGATCTCATCGCGGCCCTGGAGCGCGCCACCAACAAGCGGGCCACACGCGATGAAGTCACACCGCCGCCGGGCGAAGTGGCGGCGACCTGGGCCGATATCGATGCCAGCAAGCGCGATCTCGGCTTCCAGCCGAAAACCGCGCTGCCGGACGGGATCAAGCTCTTCGCCGATTGGTATCGCGGCTTCTATCAGAACTGAGCCCGTCAGGGCTGCGACTATTGGAATTGGAGGCGGCCTGCCGGCGCTTCTGGCGGCTGGCTTGTGCCGCGCGACGCTTACGCCACCACAGGATGACGCCGGTGATCGACAGGCCGGCCACCACCCAGCCCAGCAGGCTGACAATGATGCGGCCGGCAAGCCCACCGATCTGGCCGCTATGCAGCGGGAACTGCGCCTGGGTGAAAATATCCCCGGCGCTGCCCTCACCGGGCACATCGGCGCGGATGACGGCCCCACTGCGATCGTCGAGATAGAGGATCGGCGTGCCGAGCCCCGTGCCGCGGTCATTGGTGGCGGGGAAGAAATAGATGCCATAGGCGCCAAGCCAAGGCGCATCGAAAATCGCCGTGGGCGGTATCTTCCAGTGACGTCTTTGCGCTTCTTCCGTAGCAATGGCGATCGCCGCATCGAGCGAGAGGCGCGGCTTCGACATGTCGCGTGGCAGCTTGGCCCGCTCGATGGCTTCCTGGAACGGTGACGGCCGCGTCGTACTGAAAAACGAGACGACCGGACGGAAGACCTGGTCCTCCAGCGTCAGATAGACACCGCTAGCGGCGATCAGGAAAAATGCCAGCCATAGCCACAGCCCGCTGGCCCGATGCCAGTCGAGAATCAAGCGATGCGTGCCGGCGCCACGCTTGATGCACCAGGCGGTGCGCCATTTGGCCAAGAAAGGACCAGCGCGCGGGAGGGTGAGATAGAAGCCGATGAAGCAATCCACCGTCCACAGGCAGGCGATGATACCCATGATCAGCGTGCCGGTCGCCCCCGCGGTCAGCTCGCGATGGAGTTCATAGAGGAACGGCATGAGATGCTGCCTGGAGAAGCAACAGGCGCCATAGAGCCGCTTGCCGAGGATCGCACCGGTGACGGGGTCGAGAAACACCTGGTCGAAATCGAGGGCGTAGGGCTGCTCGGTCGCGGGATCGGTCAGCGGACGGATGGCGGCGACAATGCTGCGCCCGGCCGGCGGATCGAACAGGAAATAGTTGAGCTCCATGCGCGGATCGGCGGCGGTGATCCGGGCCTGCAACTGGCTGGGTGGGAGATAGGGGCCGCGCGATGCCGTGGTGAAGAGCTCCGGATTGAGCCAGCCTTCCAGCTCGTCCTGGAAGGCGATCACGCTGCCGGTGATGCCTGTCATGATCAGGAAACCGGCCAGCAATAGGCCGACATAACGATGGAGCAGAAGCGCCACCTGCCGGAGGTCGAGTGACCGCCGGCCCGGTCGGGCTTGCTGGTGGCGTGGCCTCACCATCGGTAGCGGAGGGTCCCGAGGAAGGTGCGGCCCTGGCCATAGATGCAGGTCGTGTCGCTGGAACAGGCAGCGACATAGTCCTTGTCGAAGATGTTGGTGACGTTGAGCTGGGCGAGGATGCCGCGGATCTCGTAATGCAGTGCCGCATCGAACAGGGTGCGGGCCGGCACCGTATCGACATTGGCATCGCTGGTCGGGGTATTGCCGACATAACGGACGCCAGCACCAAAGCCCAATCCCTCGAAATCGCCTTCCGGCATGGTGTAATCGGTCCAGAGCGAGGCCTGGTATTTCGGCAGCGCTTCGGGGCGGTTGTCCTTGGTGCCGTCATGGGTCTTGGTGATGACCGGGTCCATGTAGGTGAAGGCGGCCACCATATCGAGTCCTTCCATCAGGCTCGCTTTGCCTTCCAGCTCGACGCCGCGGGAGCGGATCTCGCCGGTCTGGATGGTGTTGGTCGCATCGTCGGGATCGGAGCTCTGGACGTTCTGCTGGGTGAGCTGGAACACCGAGGCGGTGATGAAGCTGTCGAAGCCCTTTGGCTGGTACTTGATGCCGGCTTCGTATTGCTGGCCGGTGGTCGGCTTCAGCGGGCCGTCATTGTTGCTGCCGAGGGTCGGCAGGAACGAGGTCGCCGCACTGATATAGGGCGAGATACCGATATCGGTTTCATAGAGCAATCCAGCCGACCAGGTGAAATGCGTCGGATCCTGGCTGGTGTCGGTATCGGTGATGAAGTTTTCCGTCTTGGTCCAGGTCAGGTCATAGCGGCCACCGAGCACCAGGATCCAATGGTCCAGCTTGAGCTGGTCCTGCAGATAGAAGCCGACCTGGTTGAGTGTCTGGTTGCTCTTGGTATCGAGCGGTGGCGTGCCGATATCCTGGTGGTAATCGGGATCGTTGAGATCGAGGCTGGGCGCCAGGCCGAACCATTCGCGGTCCTTGAAGAAACGCCATTG
This sequence comes from Terriglobales bacterium, assembly GCA_035563795.1. Lineage (GTDB taxonomy): Bacteria > Pseudomonadota > Alphaproteobacteria > Dongiales > Dongiaceae > Dongia_B. The sequence continues at coordinate 3,151 of DATMUQ010000751.1, forward strand.
ATAGTCGATGCCGCCGACGGCGGCATGCTCGACCGGTCCGGTCAGGAATTTTGCTTGCGCATTGTTGTCGAGCGCGATGGTGTCGAGCCGCGGCATCGAGACGAAAGCGGCGCGATCCAGCGTGTGCCCGTCTGCTTCCAGGGCATAGCCATAGGCCTTGCGATAATCGATATCGAGGCGGGCATAGCGGAAATCCTGCCGCAGGCTCCAGATATCGTTGATCTCGTGCTCGATGCTATAGCCGATGCTGTATTCGTGCTTGTAGTACTCGTCGAAATCCTTGTCGCCGTCATTGAAGTCATGCGGCAACCGGCCGAACTGATTGCTGTCGAGCGTGCGGTCCTTCGGCAGGAAGGCTGACGACGAGCCGGCGTCATCCCGCAAATAGCTGGCATAGAGTGTGATCTTGGTGTCTTCCGTCGGCTTCCAGGCGATCGCCGGATTGATGGCGATACGATTATCCGTGATGTTGTCGGTCATCGTGTCCGCCATGCGGAACAGGCTGGTGAAGCGATAGGTCAGCCGTTCGTCGCCGGTGAGCGAGCCGCCGAAATCGAAGGCACCCTGATAGCGATCGTCGCTGCCAAGCGTCAGCTGCAATTCATGGATTGGCGTCTCGGTCGGCTGCTTGCTGACCAGGTTGATGAGACCGCCCAGATTGCCCTGGCCATAGAGGATGGAAGCGGGTCCCTTGAGGACCTCGATCCGCTCCAGGGAATAGGGCTCGACCCGATAGGCGGCATAGCCATAGGGACGATTGGTGATCTGCTGCAGGCGCAATCCATTCCAATAGAGATCGGCATCGAAGCCGCGGATCTGGAACCAGTCGGCGCGGGTATCGAAGCCGTAGAGATCGGTGGTGACACCGGCGGTGTAGCGCAGCGCGTCATTGATCGTCTGGACGCCTTGTGCGTCCATCTGGTCGCGGGTGACGACCGTCACCGAGCGCGGCGTCTCGATCAGTGCTGTGTCCGACTTCGATCCCGTGGCGCTGCGCTTGGCGACATAGCCGTTGACGGGTCCCCAGGCCGTCTCTTCCGTTCCGCCGCCGACCTGCACCGGGCTCAGCGGAATGGCGCCGCCAGCCTGCGCGGTGTTGCCGGCCGACGTGCTGGCGGAGAGGATCGAGACATGCGCGCTGTCGGTGAAGCGGTAGGTGAAAGCCGAATGCGCCAGCAATTGCTGCAGGGCGCCCTCGGCGGTAAAGCTGCCTTGCACCGCCGGTGCCGTGATCTGCGCCAGTTCGGCTGCGAGTGCGGGATCGATGGCGATATCGATCTGCGCAGTAGCGGCGAGGCGCCGCAATGCGCCGTCCAATGGCTGCGGCTGAATGTCGAATGACAGGATGCGCTGTGCCGCGGTCTCGACCGCAATGGCCGATGTGGTGAGAGGAAGCTGCACGACAACTGCGCTTGCGGCGATCAGCCAGCGCAGCCGCAGTGACCGCAAACCGCCAGCATGCGTGTTGGACCCGTGCCGGCTGCCCCGGCCGGCCCATGGTGTTCGAAGAATCATCTAAGCCGTCCCCAATTTCCGTGAAATGAAATCGCCGGCGTGACACGCCAGCCCCCTCGGCCGCGAATTCCTTAAAGCAAATGAGAATCATTTGCAAAATAGCGCGAATCGGGTAAAGGTGGGAAACGGCAGGATTTATCAGGTGGATCTGAGGGTTAGGCGGTAGCGACCGCCGCCGCGGCGAGGCCGGGTAAAAGAAACGCCGTGCCGGAGGCCGGCACGGCGTCGATCAGTCAGGGATGATACGCTTTGGGCGTTACTGCGCGGCCTTGCGGCTGGCGAGCGACGGCCGGTTCTTCAGCGCCGTCTCGTAGAGACCCGTCACATAAGCGCGTTCCTCGCCGACCAGTTCGAGGCGCGGCGCGCGCACCTTCTCGGAGCCGAGGCCGACGATCTGCTGGCCGAGCTTGATGTACTGCACCAGCTTGATCTTGGTATCGAGATGGAGCAGCGGGGTGAACCAGCGATAGATGCTGCGGGCTTCGGCGAAACGGTTCTGCAGCAGGAGATCCCAGAGCACGATGGATTCTTCCGGGAACACATCGGTCAAGCCGGAGATCCAGCCGTCGATGCCGAGGACGACGCTTTCCATCACCAGATCATCGACGCCGCAGAACAGCGTGAAGCGGTCGCCATGGATGTTGTGGAGATCGGTGATGCGGCGCGGATCGTCGGAGGATTCCTTGATGGCGACGATGTTCTTCTCATCGGCCAGCAGCGCAAAGTCTTCCGGCTTGACGTCGACGCCATAGACCAGCGGGTTGTTATAGATCATCACCGGCAGGTCGCTGGCGCGGGCGATGGTGCGGAAATGCTCCACCGTCTCACGGGTATCCGACTTGTAGACCATGCCCGGCAGCACCATCAGGCCGTCGAGGCCGATCTTCTGCGCGTCCTTGGCGTATTGCGCGCCGGCGGCGGTGGTGAATTCCGAGACGCCGGAGAGCACGGGCACCTTGCCGCCGGCCACTTCCTTGGCGGCGGAAATGACGGCGCGCTTTTCCTCGGCGGTCAGCGAGCAATTCTCGCCACAGGTGCCGAGCATGATCAGGCCATGCACGCCGGTCTTCAGCAGATGCTCGATCGATTGCTGGGTCGCCTTCAGGTTTAGGCTGCTATCGGCGTTGAACTGGGTGGTGACGGCGGGATAGATGCCGGACCAATTGACGGCTTTGGCCATGAGGCGCTCCTGGGCTTCGGTTTCGGGTAGCTTGATGTCTGGATATTGTATACAATCTACAAAGCTGTCAAGCCGGTTTTTGTCGGTTAGGATGGCGGCAAGGCGAATCGGTTGGAAAACATGGACCAGGATCAGCAGACCCAGGATCAGAAGATGGGGCCCGGAAACGGGGCGGAACAACGACGCGGCGCGCCGGCCGCGGCGACACCCCCCATCAGCCGTCGCACCGCGGCCGAACAGGCGGCCGATATCATTCGCGAGCGCATCCTGACCGGGCATTTGGCGGCCGGTACCCCGATCCGCCAGGAGCATCTGGCGACCGAACTCGGCATCAGCCGGATACCCCTCCGCGAGGCCTTGAAGCAGCTCGAAGCAGAGGGGCTGGTGACCATCGCCCCGCATAAGGGTGCCACCGTCGCGGCCTTATCCGCGGCAGAGATCGAGGAATTGTTCGAGCTGCGCCTGCGGCTGGAGATCTGGATCTTCGGCCTGGCTTTGCCGCGGCTGGGGGCCGCCGATTTCGCCGAACTGGACCGCCTGATCGCCGAGCAGCAACAGCCGGACAATCTCGCCCGCTGGGGCGATCTCAACTGGCAGTTCCATGAGGCGCTGTATCGACCGGCCAACCGGCCGGTGACGCTGAAGATGCTGAAGCGCATCCATGACAATATCGACCGCTATCTCAGATTCGAGATCGCCTCGACCAATGGCCGTGCCCGCGCCTTGCGCGAGCATGAGACCCTGCTGGCCCATTGCCGCGCCGGGGAGGTGGCGAAGGCGACCAGCTTGCTGGAAGCGCATATCCGCGAAACGGCTGACAGCCTGCGGACAAAGCTGAACAGCCGCGCAGCGACTGAATAGGCCTCATTGCGTCAAAGCGTCATGTGACCACGCTATGCTTGGCGCCGGTCCAATTCCTGCCGTGAGGCTGCGGCCGTTACCTGGCGATCGCGATCAACTCTCTTTTCCGATCCCGAATGATGCTTGTGACCGGCGCCTTGCCGGCACAACATGAGCGGCCTCACATGCAGGCTTCCCGTCCAGGGGAGGGCCTCGACTGCCGTGCCGCTCACCACCCCATCCTGTTGGCTGAAGGGAGACGATCATGAAAATCCTGATGGTGCTCACATCGCATGACCAGCTCGGCAATACCGGGCGCAAGACCGGCTTCTGGCTGGAAGAACTCGCTGCGCCCTATTACGTGTTCAAGGATGCCGGCCACGAGATCGTGCTCGCCTCGCCGAAGGGTGGCCAGCCGCCGCTGGATCCCAAAAGCAACGAGCCGGATTTCCAGACCGATCTCACCCATCGCTTCGAAGCCGATGCGGCCGCGAAAGCGCAGCTCGGCGCCACGCTGAAGCTGGAGAGCGTTTCCGCCAAGGATTTCGACACGGTCTTCTATCCCGGCGGCCATGGCCCGATGTGGGATCTCGCCGAGGATCAGAATTCGATCAAGCTGCTGGAGGCCTTCGTCGCCGCCGGAAAACCCGTGGCACTGGTCTGTCATGCCCCCGGCGTCCTGCGCCACGTCAAGGCACCCGACGGCAAGCCGCTGGTCCAGGGCAAGAAGGTCACCGGCTTCACCAATACCGAGGAAGAGGCGGTTGGCCTCACCAAGGTGGTGCCCTTCCTGGTCGAGGATGAGTTGAAGGCGAAAGGCGGCATCTATTCCAAGGCGGGCGATTGGCAGCCTTATGTGCTGACCGACGGCCTGCTGATCACCGGACAGAATCCGGCGTCGTCGGGGCCGGGGGCGAAGACCCTGCTCGACCTCATGGCCAAACGGGGCAAATAGGGCGCAGGCAGATCTAGGCCGGACTTCCTGCGGCGATCATGCTGTAGATGTCATGATCGCCGCAGTTCCTCAGGCGTGGGCGTGGCGTTCCATCAACCGGCGGAATTCGCGCAGGGTTTGCTGCCGTTCCTTGTCGTTCGGCAGGTCCTGCAGATAGCCCTTGAGGTCGAGATTGAGGGCGGCGAGATCGTTGGTCCAATCCCAGCCGCGCCGCGCTTCCTCCGCCCGCTCCGAGCTCAGGCGCCGGCGCTCGCTCTCGAGCGGGATGGCGCCCTTCTCCGGATCGAGGGCAAAACGCTGGTCGAGGGCGGGAATGATCACCTGCTCGCTGCCCAGCCCCATCTCCACCAGCGAGGCATGCTGGGCCGCCAGGGCGTTCTCCTCGCCATGGACGAGGAAGACGTTGTGGCGGATCGGCAACCGGTCCTTGACCCAGGCCTTGAGATCGTCCTGGTCGGCATGGCCGGAATAGACATCGATGCGCCGGATCGTCGCCTTGACGGTGATGTGCTCGCCGCGAATGCTGACCTGCTGCGCGCCATTCTCCAGCAGACGGCCGAGCGTGCCTGGCGCCTGATAGCCGACCAGCAGCACCGTGGCGTTCGAGCGCCAGAGATGGTGCTTCAAATGATGGCGGATGCGGCCGGCATCGCACATGCCGCTCGCCGAGATGATGATGGCGCCGCCGGTGATGTTGTTGAGCTTCTGGCTCTCCTCGACGGTTTCGATATAGCGCAGATTTGGCGCCTTGAACGGGCTGATATCCTGGTCGATCCCGTCCAGCAGTTCGCGATGGCGCTCGAAGACCTCGGTCGCCCGCACCGCCAGGGGTGAATCGAGGAAGATCGGCACCTTCGGCAGGCGATTGCGCAGGATGAGCCAGGCGAGGTCGGCGAGCAGCTCCTGGCTGCGCTCGATGGCAAAGGCGGGAATGAGCAGATTGCCGTCGCGTGCCAGCGCATCCTTCACTTCCTTTTCCAGGATGGCGCGACGCTGGTCATCGGTGACCCGTGGGCGCGGGCGATTGCCGTAGGTGGATTCGACCAGCAAGTAGTCGATGCCGGCCGGCGCCTCGGCCGGGCTCTGCAATGCGCTGTCGCGCGGGCCAAGATCGCCGGAAAACAGGATCGTGGTGATCTTGCCGTTCTCCGTCAGCGCAAGCTCGATCGATGCCGAGCCGAGGATATGGCCGGCATTCCACCAGCGTGCTTTCGCCCCCGGCAGGATTTCCTGCCAGGCATTGAAATCCACAGCCTTGATCTGCTTGAGGCAGGTTTCGGCATCGGCAGATGTATAGATCGGCTCGACTTCGTCTTTGGCACGGCGGCGCTGCCGGCGGTTGAGCTGCTCCACTTCGAATTCCTGGATATGCGCGGAATCCGGCAGCATCCAGGTGAGGAGATCGGCGGTGCCGGCGGTCATCCAGATCGGCCCGCGATAACCGGCCTTACTCAGTTTCGGCAGCAATCCGGAATGGTCGATATGAGCATGGGTCAGCAGGACGGCTTTGATCGAGGCCGGATCGAAGGGAAGGGGGCCGTAATTGAGTTCCTTCAGCGCATGCGGCCCCTGGAACATGCCGCAATCGATCAGCAGCCGGCCTTGCGGCGTTTCCAGCAGATAGCAGGAGCCGGTCACCGTGCCGGCGGCACCGAAGAAATTGATGGCTGTGGTCATGATCAACGCCCTCCTCTTCGCACCGCGACGGCGCGCTATTGGAACCGACACTAAAGAGGCAGGTGCTGACAGGAAAGGACGATGATGCGCAAAGACGGTGCAGCGGCAATTCGCTGCACCGCCGGTTGCATGGGTTCAGAAGCGGTCGGCGCGATAATCGGCGATCGCCTGGTGAATCTCGGCCTCGCTGTTCATGACGAAGGGACCGTAATGGGCGATCGGCTCATTGAGCGGCGCGCCTGCCAGCAACAGCAACCGGCTCGCAGGCCCGGCCGTGAAGGTGACCTGCTCGCCATCGCCGAGGCTTGCCAGATGCCCGGCCGGCAGCGGCACTTCAGCGGCGCCGATGATCACCTCGCCCTCGAAGATATAGGCGAAGGCGGCATGGTCGGTCGGTACGGCGATGGTGACCGAGGCGCCCGCCGCGAGGCTGAGATCGAGATAAAGCGGCGCCGTCCGAGCCGTTCCTGCCGCCTTGCCGGGGCCAGTGACGCCCGCGATCTCGCCGGCGATCAGCTTGCCGGTGACGCCGGGCGCCAGATCGATCGTCGGGATCTCGGCGGCGCTGATGTCGCGATAGCCGGCGCCGATCATTTTTTCCTTGGCCGGCAGGTTGAGCCAGAGCTGGAAGCCCCAGAGCAAACCGTTCTCCTGTTGCGGCATTTCCGAATGGACGATGCCGCGACCGGCGGTCATCCATTGCACGCCGCCGGGGCCGAGGATGCCCTTGCCACCATGATTGTCCTCATGGCCCATGCTGCCGGCGAGGAGATAGGTCACCGTCTCGAAGCCGCGATGGGGATGATCGGGAAAGCCACCGATATAGGCGGAGGGGTCGTCCGACTTGAATTCGTCCAGCATCAGGAAAGGATCGAAGCCGCGCAGATCGGGCGCTCCTTGCAGGCGCTTCATCCTGACGCCGGCGCCATCGGTGGCCGGCTGCGCGCGGGTCAGCCCGACGACTTGCCGGCTGGCGCTGGTGGCGGTGGTTTCGATCGCGGTATCGGCTCGCATGCTATCTTCCTGGATGGGTGGCGTACACGGTTCGGGGATCAGAGGATCAGGGATCGCCCTCGCTAGGCCCTAACATGGCCTCGGACGGTGCCTGTTACCAGCCGGTCCGGCGCAAACGAATTGTTCGGAATTGATAAACAATCCCGCGAATTCCGGCCCAACCAGGGAATGCGACCGTCATCACGCTTTCCCGTGAAGAAGGTACTAGGCGGGACGCCATCCTGCGCTACCATTGCCGTGGGGACAGATCGGCCTGGGCGCCGGCGGCTGATAGGTGGCTGCGGGCCAGGCAGATGACGGTCAATCCGCACGGGAGGGGTCTATGAATTCCGAAGTTCTCAAGGGCATCTATCTCAGCAATGGCGGGCGGCTGGGGCGCCTCGCCTATTTCGGCTACAGCCTGGCTCTATTCGTCGTCTTCGCCATCGTCGCCAGCATTCTCTCGACGCTGCTGGGGATGATCGGCCTGGTGCTGTCTTTCGTGCTCTATCTCGGTCTGCTCTACTGCCAGTACAACGTCTCTGCCAAGCGGTTTCAGGACCTCAACAAGCCCGGCCAATATGCGCTTTATATGATGGCTCTCGCCTTCGTCGCCGGCATCCTCACCCAGGTCGGCGGGTTGCACCTGATCGGCGTGGTATTGGAGATTCTGCTGCTGATCGTCGGCCTCTATCTGCTGTTCATGCCGGGTACCGCGGGCGCCAATGATTATGGCGCGGCGCCGAATGCGTTGCCCGGGGTTTAAAGATCGTCCGAGCAGGATGATCGCGCTGACAATGGGCGTTCGCGGGAGGAGGGTCTGTTCATCAGCCGTCCCACCCGCTTGCCGGTGCGTTGATTGCGTCTGCTGCATAAGGCCCTGCGCCGACCATGCCTTGCCGTTGCCGGCAAGTTTACCTAGTGTCGCCCCGATTTCAGTAAATGAGGGTCGCCATGGCGCGCGCGGTATCGCAAAAGACGAAGATTCGGGCCTCCAAGAGGCGTGTGGAAGCCGCGCCGGCCACTAAAGCCGCGGCGCTGACCGAACTCACGCGCTTCCTGAAACAATATCCCGAGACCCAGTTCGTCGATGCCTTCATCAGCGATCTCTGCGGTGCCATTCGCGGCAAGCGTATCCCGGCCGATGAGGCGGCGAAGATCTGGACCGCTGGCGTGCAGATGCCGTTCTGCCTCTATTTCCTCGACGTGACGGGCGAGGATCTCGATCCCGGCCGGCGCTCGGAAGCGCGCGGCGACCCCGACGGCTCGGCCTGGCCGGTCGCCGGCAGTTTGCAGCGCGTGCCCTGGTCCGACGTGCCGGCGGCCCAGGTGCTCCTCACCATGCCGGACCAGCCCAACCAGCCCTGCATCGTCGATCCCCGCCAGGTGCTGGGCGATCTCCTCGCCCGCTTCAAGGCCAAGGGCCTGACGCCGATGGTGGCGGTGGAGATGGAATTCTATCTCGCCGACCGCAAGCGCGGTACGCAGGGCGAGCCCTTGCCGCCGATCTCGCCGGCGACCGGCCTGCCGGATCGTTCGCGCCAGCTCTACAGCATTGCCGGTCTCGACGTGTATGGCGCCTTCATCCGCGACGTTGCCGCTGCAGCCAAGGCGCAGGGCATTCCGGCCTCGACCGCGATCGTCGAAAATTCGCCCGGCCAGTTCGAGATCAATCTCAACCACACGCCGGATGCGCTGGCTGCTGCCGATCACGCCGTGCTGCTGAAGCGAGTCATTCGCGAGATCGCCAAGCGCCACGATTTCGAGGCCACCTTCATGGCGAAGCCGTTCCTCGATCAGGCCGGCAGCGGCATGCACGTGCATTGCAGCCTGTTGAACACCGCTGGCGGCAATGCCTTCGACGATGGCAGCGAGATCGGCGGGCCGTTGCTGCGCCAGGCCGTCGCCGG
>DATMUQ010000752.1:0-2059 GCA_035563795.1 Terriglobales bacterium
ATCCGGGTCACCAGCTCAGCACCCTTGAAGGGATCATTGAGCGCCACCCGATAACCGAGACCCTGCAGGAGGTCGCGCACCATCCGGGTGAATTCCGGCGCACAACTGCTGCCGTCGCGGTCACCCAGCACGAAATCGGCACGTGGGATCTTCTCGCCGCGCCGCCGGCCATGCGAGCGCATGGAATGACAGTTGAGGTGCCACACCGCACCGAATTCGGCCCGGCCGCGCGCGGCAAGCTGCTCCAACTCCAGCAGATAGGGCCGGTGGAAGCGATCGATCCGCTGCTTCACCTCGACCACGCTCAGGGGCCGGTCATAGATCGCGACATTGCCCTTGATCAGGCGGCGGATCAGGCCGAGGCCCATTTCCGCCTTCTCGCTGGCGATCACCGGATTGGGCCAATCCTCTTCCATGATGGCGAGATCGATCTCGTCCTCATGCCGGTTGGGATCGATATAGGACCGCGGGAACAGGGCCTTCAGGAAGACTGCACCATGGCGCGGTGCGGTCTCGAACAGGTCGTCGACGAAGGCATCCTCGGCCCGTCGCAGGATGGCGCGCGGCGGCACGTGATCGAAATCCGCCGGATAGGCATGCCCGCTATGGGGTGAATCGAGAATAAGCGGCAGAACGAGGCGCGGCCGCGACGGCTCGTAACGCGCCAGCACGCCGTCAATATGATGTGTGCGATCGGTTTCCGGCGGCAAGGGCATGGGTCTACCGCCTCATCTGGTCTGTCAGTCCGAAAGTCGCGCCAGGCAGCGCCATGTTTCCTCGACTTGCCATCATTTCCCAAAGCGTTATTGTGGAAATCCAGTCACAACGTCAACAGAAAGCGTTGCCGCCGCTCTTGTTCGGGCCGCTCCGGTCACGGACAACATTCATTGCCACTGGCGGCAGAGAGCCATCATGACCGCAAGCCCTATGACCAGCCTGGAGATGATGCGGCGCCTCATCGCCTTTGATACGACGAGCCGCAACTCCAACCTGCAATTGATCGATTTCGTCCGCGATTACCTGGACAGCCATGGCATCAAGAGCCTGCTGATCCATGACGACAGCGGAACCAAGGCCAATCTCTTTGCCACCATCGGCCCGACCGATGAAGGCGGCATCTGCCTCTCCGGCCATACCGACGTGGTGCCGGTCGATGGCCAGGATTGGCACAGCGATCCCTGGCAGATGCTGGAGAAGGACGGCAAGCTCTACGGCCGCGGCACCGCCGATATGAAAGGCTTCCTGGCGATTGCCCTCGCCGCTGTGCCGAAATTCGCCGCCGCCAATCTGCGCACGCCGCTGCATCTCCTGTTCTCCCATGACGAGGAAGTGGGCTGCATTGGTGTCCGCAAGGCATTGGCGCTGATGAACGGGTGGGACGTCAAGCCGGTCGGCTGCATCGTCGGCGAACCGACCGAGATGCAGGTGACGACGGCGCATAAGGGCAAGAAGAGTGTGCGCTGCCATGTCCATGGCCATGAATGCCACTCGTCGCTGGCGCCGCAAGGGGTCAATGCCGTCGAATATGCCGCCGAGATCGTCAGCTATCTGAAGCAGATCGCCCGTCGCATGGCGGCACAGGGGCCTTTCGACTACGACTACAACGTCCCCTATACGACGGTTCATACCGGCGTCATCCATGGCGGCACCGCCCTCAATATCGTGCCGAAGGACTGCCATTTCGACTTCGAGTTCCGCTATCTGCCGGGCGTCGATCCGGAGAAGCTGTTCGGCGAAGTGCGTGATTTCGCCGAGACCAAGCTGCAGCCGGAGATGCGCCAGGTGGCGGCCGATGCCGGTTTCTCCTGGAAAGAGATCTCCGCCTTCCCCGGCCTCGATACGCCGGTCGATGCCGATATCACGGTGGCCGCCAAGGCTTTGGCCCAGGTCAATGGCACGGCCAAGGTCGCCTATGGCACCGAGGCCGGCCTTATTCAGAAGATCGGCATCCCGACGGTGATCTGCGGCCCCGGCAATATCGCCCAGGCGCATAAGCCCGACGAATGGGTCGAGGTGGCGCAGATCCGCCAATGTGAAGCCTTCATGGACCGGCTGGGCG
>DATMUQ010000753.1:0-10532 GCA_035563795.1 Terriglobales bacterium
CAGTTTAAAATGCTATCGCCGCCGAGGGAAGCCATCGGCGTCGGCAGGGCCGCAAGAACGGTGTCTATCTTATTGATGGAAGATGGATTCAGCGGAAATCCGAAAGGATCTGCAGCAGACGGGGGCGGCGCGCATCCCCCAATTCGCGCGCGCCGCCCCGTTGCCCCCTTTTAAACCGGGCTGCGGATAACCGCGCCGTCAGTTCCCCACCGGGCTGGATTCCTTGTGCGTATCACCGGCTGAGCCAGCCGGACCAGTGGCCTGGCCGCCGGTCGATTGCGGCTTGGCGCCGGCACCGCCATCACCGGCTTCCGGCGTTTCCGCCCGGCCGTTCAGACGATCCCGCAACTCCTTGCCGGTCTTGAAGAACGGCACCACTTTCTCATCCACGGCAACGGCTTCGCCGGTCCGCGGATTGCGGCCCTTGCGGGCATCGCGTTCCTTGACGGAGAAAGCACCGAAGCCGCGCAGTTCCACCCGGTCCCGACGCGCCAGGGCATTGGTGATTTCGTCGAAGATGGTGGTGACGATGCGCTCGACGTCTCGATGATAGAGATGCGGATTGAGAGCACCGATGCGCAGAATTAGTTCCGATTTGGTCATTGCTGTCCCCGTCGCCCGTCCATTCGTCCAGGTCTGGCGTTCCCCATCAGCATGCTCCTGCCAGGGAGGATGGCGCATCGTCACGACGCAGTCGGATTGATCTCATCCCAGATCGCCCCACCAACCTGTGGCAGCTTGGCAACCCCCTGTTGCCGAATTCACGCTGTGTGGTTAAGGCTGCCAGCGGAAATTCGGGGCGTCAAGGGTAAGTCGCTCATTTTTCAACGTTTTTTCCCAAGGCGTGGCGTTTAGGTCAAGAAAAAGGCCGGGATGGTCACCCATCCCGGCCAATTTTCATCTCAAAGCGACAGAAGTGTCGTTTTGAAGATATTCCTTACTCGTCCTTTTTGGCCTTCTTGGCCTTGGACAGAGCAGCACCCAGGATGTCGCCGAGGCTGGCGCCCGAGTCCGACGAGCCGTATTCGGCCATCGCCTGCTTGTCCTCTTCCAACTCGCGGGCCTTGATCGACAACGAGATTTTGCGGGTCTTCGCGTCGACCATGAGGATCTTCGCATCGACCTTCTCGCCCACCGCGAAACGATCCGGACGCTGTTCGTTACGTTCGCGCGACAGATCGGCCTTCTTGATGAAGCCGGTCGCACCATCGGCCACCGCAACCTCGATACCACCATCGGTGATCTGGGTGACGGTGCAGGTGACGACCTCACCCTTCTTCAGGGCGCCGGCGGTCTCGGCGAAATTGTCACGCTTCAGCTGCTTGATGCCGAGGCTGATGCGCTCCTTCTCGACGTCGACGTCGAGCAGCTTCACCTTCACGACATCGCCCTTCTTGTAATCCTGGACGGCTTCTTCGCCGGAGCGATCCCAATCCAGATCCGAGAGATGGACCATGCCGTCGATGTCGCCGGGGAGGCCAACGAACAGACCGAATTCGGTGATGTTCTTGACTTCGCCTTCCAGCTCGCTGCCGACCGGATGCTTGTCGAGGAACGCCTGCCACGGATTGTCGAGGCACTGCTTCAGGCCGAGGCTGATGCGGCGCTTCACCGGATCGACGTCCAGGACCATCACTTCCACTTCCTGGCTGGTCGAGACGATCTTGCCCGGATGGACGTTCTTCTTGGTCCAGCTCATTTCGGAAACGTGGACCAGGCCTTCGATGCCCGGCTCCAGCTCCACGAAGGCGCCGTAATCGGTGATGTTGGTGACGCGGCCCACGAACTTGGCGCCGGCCGGGTACTTGGCAGCAACCTGCTCCCACGGATCCGCCTCAAGCTGCTTCATGCCGAGGCTGATACGCTGGGTCTCCGGATTGAAACGGACGACCTGGACATTGACCGTCTGGCCGATGTGGAGGGCTTCCGACGGATGGTTGATGCGGCGCCAGGCGATATCGGTGACGTGCAGCAGGCCATCGACGCCGCCGAGATCAACGAACGCACCGTAATCGGTGATGTTCTTGACCACACCCTGCAGAACCTGGCCTTCCTTGAGGTTGGCGACCAGTTCGCTGCGGGCTTCGGCGCGGCTCTCTTCGAGCACGGCACGACGCGAGACAACGATGTTGCCGCGAGCGCGGTCCATCTTGAGGATCTGGAAGGGCTGCGGGGTGCCCATCAGCGGGCCCACGTCGCGCACCGGACGGATGTCGACCTGGCTGCCCGGCAGGAAGGCCACGGCGCCATTGAGATCGACGGTGAAACCACCCTTCACGCGGCCGAAGATCACGCCGGTGACGCGCTGGTTGTCCTTGAACTGCTTCTCGAGCTGGATCCAGGACTCTTCGCGACGGGCCTTCTCACGGCTGAGAACGGCTTCACCGTTCTTGTCTTCCATGCGCTCGAGATAGACTTCGACGGTGTCGCCGGCCTTGATTTCCGGCTTCTGACCGGGGAGCGCGAATTCCTTCAGCGCCACGCGGCCTTCAGACTTCAGGCCGACATCGATCAGGACGAATTCATTTTCGATACCGACAACGGTACCGGTCAGGACGCTGCCCTCCAGACCAGAGGCCGCACCGAGGCTCTCCTCGAGCATCGCGGCAAAACTGTCTTTTTCGGGGGCTGCTTTCAGGGCTGCTTTAGCCATGGGTACAAAGTTCCTTTCAAAAGTTTTTCCGGCCAACCGGTTGTCTCCGGTGGTCTTCAAACGACGACGATTGGGTAAGCATGATCATTACTTCAGGATCGACCGGCGGTGCCTGCCAGCGTGGTTTTGCCAGCGCTGATAAGCCCTACTTCGCAAGAATCCGATCGATATGCGCGATGGCCAGATCGAAAACCTGATCGGCACTCAAGGCCGAGGTATCGATCACCAGGGCATCTGCGGCGGCGGTCAAAGGTGCCACGGCACGGTCCTGGTCGCGGGCATCCCGCTCCTGCATGTCCTGCAAAACCCGCGCGTATATAGCCCCGGAGCCCTTTTCTTGCAACTCTTTGAATCGGCGCTGGGCGCGGGCTTCGGTACTGGCGGTGATGAAAAGCTTCACCGGCGCGTCGGGGCAGACAACCGTTCCGATATCCCGGCCATCGAGGATCGCCCCGCCGCGGGCAGTGCCATCGGCCGCCGCCGGCGGCTGGCCGGCGAAATGGCGCTGCCAATCCAGCAGCGCCCGGCGCACCGCCGGAATGGCGCCAACCTTGGAAGCAGCTTGGCCGGAGGCCTCGGTACGGATCTCGGGATCGCCGAGGATCGCCGGATCGAGCGTTTCCGCCGCCTTGGTCGCCGCAGATTCATTAGCCGGATCAAGGCCTTGGCGCATCACGGCAAGGCCGGCGCCGCGATAGAGGCTGCCGGTATCGAGATACGCCAGCCGATAGCGCTCGGCGAGGCGCCGGGCGAGGGTTCCCTTGCCGGCCGCCGCCGGCCCGTCCAGGGCAATGACCAAATTCTTCAACAGATAGCCTTCTATTCCAGTTACTTAGCCTTGATTCACTTGGCCTTGATAGCGGCGCCGAGATTGTTCATCAGCTTGGCAAAGCCCGGGAAGCTGGTATCGATCGCCGCACCATCGTCGATGCTGATCGGTTTCTGGGCGGCGAGGCCCAGCACCAGGAAGGACATGCCAATGCGGTGGTCGAGCTTGACGGCGATGGTCACGCCGCCGGCCGGCTTCGCACCCTTGCTGCCCCGGACCGTCAGGCTGTCCTCGCCCTCGGTGACATCGACGCCACAGGCGGCCAAACCTTGCGCCATCGTGCCGAGGCGGTCGCTCTCCTTGACCCGCAGCTCGCCGAGCCCAAGCATTTTGGTCTCGCCTTCGGCAAAAGCCGCGGCGACGCTGAGGATCGGGTATTCGTCGATCATCGAGGGCGCCCGGCTCGCCGGCACGGTGATGCCCTTGAGTTTGCTGGCTTTGACGCGGAGATCGCCGACCGGCTCGCCGGCCTCCTCGCGACGGTTGAGGATCTCGATATCGGCCCCCATTTCCAGCAACGTCTCGATGAGGCCGATGCGATGCGGATTGAGGCCGATATTGCCAAGGGTGATATCCGAACCAGGCAGGATCAGCGCCGCCACCAGCGGGAAGGCCGCCGAAGAGGGATCGCCCGGAACGACGATCTTGCGCCCGGTCAGCTCAGGCTGACCGATCAGGCTGACGGCGCGGCCTTCCGGCGTCTGCTCGACCTTCAGCGTCGCGCCAAAACCGCGCAGCATCAGCTCGGTATGGTCGCGGGTCGGTTCCGGTTCGATCACCGTGGTGATGCCGGGCGTGTTCAGGCCCGCCAGCAGGATCGCCGATTTCACCTGCGCCGAGGCGACCGGCAACTTGTAGGTAATCGGCATGGGCGAGGCGGTGCCGATGACGGCGAGCGGCGGCCGGCCCTTGCTGCGGGTGACGAATTGCGCGCCCATGCGGCTCAGCGGCTCAGTGACGCGGCCCATCGGGCGCGAACGCAAGGAGGCGTCGCCGGTGAAGAAGCTGGTGAAATCATAAGCCGCAACCAGGCCCATCAGCAGGCGCGTGCCAGTGCCGGCATTGCCAAGATCCAGCACGTCGGCTGGTTCGACGAGGCCACCGATCCCGCGGCCCCGGGCCCGCCAGATGCCGTCTGCACCGCGCTCGGCGGTACCGCCCAGCTGGCGCATGGCGGCAGCGGTGCGCAGCACGTCCTCGCCTTCGAGCAGGCCATGGATCTCGGTCTCGCCCATGGCAAGGGCACCCAGCATCAGCGAGCGGTGGGAGATGGATTTGTCGCCCGGCACCTGGGCGCCGCCGGAAAGCGCGCCGACAGACCCGGAAATGAGCGGCAGAATGGTCGAATGGGCCACGAAAACCTCGGTTACTGATGCAGGCTGCCGGCTCGGCCAGGCGGCGCGGAGATCGCGACAGGAAGCTGCGATGCGACCTCTTGGCCGCGGAAAGCGCGCCTCCTTAGCATATTGTGCCAGCGATCACTATGCCGGATCAGCCTTTCCCTGCCATGCTGGCACCGTCGGAGGGCAACGAATTCGCCCGGCCGGCTGCGCTGCAGGGCCCGCGCGAAAGCGGGTGAAACCGGGCCGGTTGCGGCGGTTGACAGTCTGCCGGCTTCATGGCAATTGGGCGCCGAGACCATAATCTGGCCCTGCTCTGCGCGACCGCTGCCGGCCGGATGATTCAAGCAATTTAAGGAGTTGCCGCGTGAGCAAACCGGAATGGGGTACCAAGCGCACTTGCCAGAGCTGCAGTGCGCATTTCTACGATCTGCGCAAGGATCCGATTGTTTGCCCGAAATGCGGCACGACCTACGATCCCGAAGCCGTGCTGAAGTCGCGCCGTGGCCGCGTCGTCGAGAAGCCTGTGCCGGTCAAGCCCGCGCCCGATGAGGAATTGCCGGATGTCGAGGCGGAAGTCGATGACGCCGCCATGGGCGATGATGACGACGATTCGGTGATGGAAGACACCTCCGACCTCGGTGAGGACGACGAAGATGTGTCGGAAATCGTCGAAGGCGGGGACGACGATCAGTAATCGCGGACCGGCTGACTGGGGCTTAAGTCCCGGTTTTCCGGGGGAAATCAGGCAATTTGACAGGCCTGCATTTTTCGCTTGAATTCGCCGGGCAAGGTCCATAGGTTCTGCCCCGCGTTCCGGACCAGCCGGCGCCCCGATCCTGATCGGAGCAGCGTCAGCACCGGACAAAGTCTTTCCCGGGCCCATAGCTCAGCTGGGAGAGCGCCACAATGGCATTGTGGAGGTCAGCGGTTCGATCCCGCTTGGGTCCACCAATTCGAAAGCGCCGCGTTGCAAGACGCGGCGCTTTTGTTTTGAGCCATGGCATCGGGGTACCGCGACCTCCCTATGAACGCGAAGCACTCATCGCCGTAGAACACCTGATCGCCGAGACGGTGCGTTAGAAGATCGTGGACGATGCACGCGACCGCTTGATCGCCCGCCTTATCATGACGCTTCGCATTGAACCTCAGATCTGCCCCAATTTCCGGCGCGTCATCTCGCCGATGGAAACGCTGTCAGCGAACAATGGAGCGCATGACGATCATCGCGCTGCGCTCACCAGCGGCAAGGCAGTCGTTGAAACGGCGACGCGCGCGAAAGGAGACTTGCAATCTGGCGACACCAGGGCCATTTTACCGGCGTCGACTTTACTACTGGGCTATCGCCCGGCCATAGCCGGTCCTTCCCTGTCGTGACTTTGATGCTCGTGTCGCACTCTCGCGCCGGGCAGCGTCAATTGGGAAAGAACCCAGGAGGTATTTTATGGCTATCGGTACTGTGAAGTGGTTTAACGGCACCAAGGGCTTTGGCTTCATTCAGCCCGAGGATGGTTCCGCCGACGTGTTCGTCCACATCTCCGCCGTCGAGCGGGCGGGCATCAGCGGCCTGAACGAAGGCCAGAAGATCAGCTTCGATGTGGTCCGCGATCCCCGCAAGGGCAAGTCCTCGGCCGAAAATCTGCGCGTCCTCTGATCGCGTTTTTTGACATCCGGGGCGGCGGCATGACCCATGCCGCCGCCTTTTTGCTTTTCAGGAGGGCCGCATGGCGAAGGAAGAATTTCTCGAATTTAACGGCCTGATCGAAGAGGTCCTGCCCGATGGTCGTTTCCGCGTAAAGCTGGAGAATGGCCACGAGATCATCGCCTACACCGCCGGCAAGATGCGCAAGAGCCGCATCAGGTCGCTGGCCGGTGATCGCGTCACTGTGGAGATGACGCCCTACGATCTCAGCAAAGGCCGCATTACCTATCGCCACAAGGACGAACGCTCGGCCGGAAGTGTGGGCCCCCGGCGACCACCGGCTCGCCATCGCTGAGCATTCTCGAGGCTTTTGACTCGGGACCTTTGAAAGCAGGGTTCGCGATCAATCGCCGCGTTGCCGATTTCGGCACGCCATCACGTCGGCGCCTGTGAAGGTATCGCTCCGGCGGCTCGATCACTCCGCCGCCTGAACCCGACCGATCGGCAGATGCTGCGCCCAACGTCCATGGCCGAGCACGGCGAGGATGCCGATCACGACGATCGCCGTCACGTAATGTGCTGGTGCGAGCGGATCCTTGGCAACAAGCAACGATACGACCAGCGGCGTCAGGCCGCCGAAGATCGCATAAGCGATGTTGTAGGCGAAGGAGACGCCGGTGAAACGCACTGCCGGTGGGAAGACCCGCACCATGATGAAAGGTACCACGGCGATGGTGCCGACGAAGAAGCCGGTCAGCGCATAGAGCGGCAGCAGCAACCCGGGATTGCTGCGCACGCCGAGATAAAGCAGATAGGCGCTGACGATCAGGCAGAGACCGCCGATCAGCATCACCCGCACGGCACCGAAGCGATCGGCGGCGAGGCCGGCGAGCACGCAAGCGACCGACAGCGTAACCGTCGCCGCGCTATTGGCCTGCAAGGTCGCGAGCGGCGCGAAGCCGTCGAGCTTTTGCAGCAAACCCGGCGTCATCAGGATGAGGACCACGATCGCCGCCGTCAGCGTCCAGGTGGTGAGGGCCGAGACGACAATCGCCTTGCCATGGGATTTCAGGATCGCCTTCAAGGGCAGTTCGGCACTCAGCGCGCGACGCTGACGGATCTCGATGAAGATCGGCGTCTCAGCGAGCCAGCTCCGCAGATAGACGGCGAAGAAACCGAACACGCCGCCGACGATAAAGGGGATGCGCCAGCCATAGGCTGCGATTTCCGCCGGGGCGAGGCTGCGGTTGATTGCTGTCGCCATCAAGGAGCCGAGCAGGATGCCAGCGGTAAGACCACATGTGAGCAGGCCGCAGGCGAAACCGATGCGCCGTGCCGGCACATGCTCGGCGACGAAGACCCAGGCGCCCGGCACCTCGCCGCCGATGGCAGCACCCTGCAGGATGCGCAACACTAGCAAGCCGAGCGGCGCCAGATAGCCGATATCGGCATAGACCGGCAGCAGGCCGATCAGCAGTGTCGGCACCGCCATCAGGAAGACGCTGAGCGTGAACATCCGCTTGCGGCCATTACGATCGCCGAAATGCGCCATGATGAGACCGCCCAGCGGTCGCGCCAGATAGCCGGCAGCGAAGAGGCCGTAGGTCTGTAAGGTCTTCAGCCAGTCGGGCATGTCCGGTGGAAAGAACAGCTGGCCGATCATCACCGTGAAGAAAACGAAGATGACGAAGTCATAGAATTCCAGCGCCCCGCCGAGAGCGGCAAGGCACAGCGTCTTGATGTCCTGTCGCGACAGGGGGCGATGCAGGGCAGCTGCCGCGGCGCTTCCCTCTTGATGATCCGATCGCATGCGTCATGCTCCCCGCATCTGATTGAGACTAGCCGCCGCGATATGGCCAAGCCATACCGCCACCAGGCACAACAACACCGAGAGGCCGATATTTGCACCGGCCGCCGCGACCTCGCCGTCGCGAATGAGGTTGAGGGTCTGCAGGCTGAAAGAAGAGAAGGTGGTGTAGCCACCGCACAACCCCACCATCACGAATTGCCGCATGTTCGGGCTGATGATGTAACGGCTATCCGGTCCGCTGAACGTGGCAAAGAAGCCGATCACGAAAGAGCCGAGGATGTTGATGAAGATGGTGCCCCAGGGAAAGGTCTCGCCCAGGCGCTCGGCGACGAAGCCGGAACACCAATAGCGCGCCATGCCGCCGAGCGCGCTGCCGATGGCGATATAGAGATAGGTGATCATCCCAGCCGGTTCCCCCGAATCGGACCTGTCCCGCCGCCACTGCTCCGTTAGATCTGCCCCGCTTGAGCGCCACCCCTGAGCGCCGTCCCATGTGGCAATCCGGCCAGCCGCCGCCTGTCCCGTTGGATATTCCTGTCGGCCAGTCCATGCGGTATCACCGCAGGGGTAGGAGACAGGGAGTGGAAAAAGGTTAATCGAATCAAGGCAACAATGGCCGAGCCGCGGCGGAGCGTCAATCGACCACCGCCGCGGCGAAAATACTGACTTAACACGGCCACCCCGACCCGCTTCCCCCCGCCCTTGATTTCCTGACTATGCAGCTTAACTATTTACCAGGCGCAATGGCTGGGTTTCGACCCGCTCGTTGGCCACGCGATGATGCCGGAAGGCCGGGTGATCGCGTTTTCGCACTCAAGCTCGCTCGCCAGGAGGAGCCCGATGTCTCGTTTGTCGCTTTTCAACAGCCCGCTTTTGCTTGGCTTCGACCAATTCGAGCGGACCCTTGACCGGGTCTCCAAGGCCGGCGCAGAAGGCTATCCGCCCTATAATATCGAACAGATTGGCGATGACAGCCTGCGCATTACCCTGGCCGTGGCCGGCTTCGCGCTGGAAGAGCTTGAGATCCAGCTCGAGGACAATCAACTGACCGTGCGCGGCAAGCAGAAGGATGACCCGACGCGGGTCTATCTCTATCGCGGCATCGCCGCCCGCCAGTTCCAGCGCAGTTTCGTCCTGGCCGAGGGTATCGAAGTCGCGGGCGCCTCATTGGATAACGGCCTGCTCTGTGTCGATCTCAAGCGGCCGAAGACAGTGTCGCAGGTCCGCACCGTGCCGATCCAGAAAGCCGGCGGCGCGACCAAGATCGAGAGCAAGTGAATCAGGACCCGGTGATATTAAGATCTGGTGAGATCAGGATTAAGGGTCCTTTGCGGCGCCGGCATCGATGCGGCGCGAACAGGAGACCGCGGCTTAGCCTTCGAGCGGCGCGGTGAAAGGAAGATGGATCATGTTAGATGTTGAACGCATTCGCCATCTGAGCGCGCAGGAATTGCTGGCGCTGGGCTTGAAGGACGTCGCCTATCTCAAGGATGTGGAAGTTGATGGCGAGACCGTGATCGCTGTCCACGCCGCGAACGGGTTGCAGATCGCACTGCTGCCGGACCGCAACGCCGCCGTCGAGGCGGCCTGGGAAAACGGCCTGGCACCGGTTTTGCTGCAGTAATCGGTTCCGCGGCACCAATCGACGCCGGGGAACCGACGCTGGGCAGGCTCTTCCCGCTCACGCATCTCACGATGATAGAAAAACGACGGCGCCATGCAGGCGCCGTCGCTCTCCGAAAAAGTTATCAGCTTCAGGCGGCGTTGCTGGCGGTGGTGTCGGTCAGCAGCGCATAGAGTGCGTCCGGCTGATCGGTGCCACGCAGCTTCTCGCAGATGCTGCGATCGCGCAGCAGGCGGCTGACCCGGGCCAACGCCTTCAGATGATCGGCGCCCGCACCTTCCGGCGCCAGCAGCAGGAAAATCAGATCGACCGGCTGTTCGTCGATGGAATCGAAATCCACCGGCTCATCCAAGCGGGCGAACAGGCCGAACAGGCCCTTCACTTCCGGCAGCTTGCCGTGCGGGATGGCGATGCCGTTGCCGACGCCAGTGGTGCCGAGACGCTCACGTTCCAGCAGAACGTCGAAAATCGCCCGCTCATGCAGATTGGTGAGCTCGGCCGCCCGCTTTGCCAGTTCCTGGAGCACCTGCTTCTTATTGCCTGCCTTTAGATGGGCAATCACATGTGCCGGCGAAATGAGATCTTCTATTTCCATTGGTTCCCTCGTCCCGGCGGGCAGGGCATTCGCCCTGTG
>DATMUQ010000754.1:0-2544 GCA_035563795.1 Terriglobales bacterium
CGGCAAAGCGGATGGCGGCGGGGATTTCCAGGGCACCCGGCACGGTGACGACTTCATAGCTGGCGCCGGCCTTTTTCAGGGCGCGCGTCGCACCTTCCAGCAGGTTGTCGAGAATGTCGTCATAAAAGCGGGCTTCGACGATCAGCACATGGGGCCTGTCGGTGGGCTTGTCGGTCATGTCAAATCCTGTCTGTCAAAAAGTATCGAGCGGAATGGGCCGCTCGCCGACCACGGTCAGGCCATAGCCATCGAGGCCGATAATGGTTTTCTTGCGATTGCTGAGCAGCGTCATCTTGCGCACACCGAGATCGAGCAGGATCTGCGCGCCGATGCCGTAATCGCGCAATTCCGCCCGCGGTCCCCGCGCGCCTTCATCGTCGTGATGCGGCTGTTCGAGCAGCTCGGTGCGCGACCGCACGGCGTCGGACAGGCTGGTCGGCAGCGGCTCGCGGATGAGGACGATGACGCCCTTCCCTTCCCGGCCGACAAGTTCCATCGCTGCTGACAATTCGCCGGCGCGGCCGCTTTCGGCATCGCCCAGCACATCGTCGAGCACGCTCATCGCATGCATGCGGACCAGGATCGGATCGTCGCCATGGATGTCACCCTTCACCAGGGCCACATGTTCCGAATGCGCCACCTGATTGGTGTAGACATACAGCTTGAAATCACCGCCATGGCGGCTCTTGAAGCTGGTCTCCAGGGTGCGCTCGATGATGCGGTCATAGCGGCGGCGATAGGCGATCAAGTCGCGGATGGTGCCGATCTTCAGCCCATGCAATTGCGCGAACTGGATGAGATCGTCGCGGCGCGCCATGGTGCCGTCGTCATTCATGATCTCGCAGATGACGCCGGACGGATTGAGGCCGGCCAGACGGGCGATATCGACCGAGGCCTCGGTATGGCCGGTGCGCACCAGCACGCCACCACCGCGCGCCATCAGCGGAAAAATATGGCCGGGCGAGACGATGTCATGCGGTCCCTTGGCGGGATCGATGGCAACCGCAACGGTGCGGGCACGGTCATGCGCCGAGATGCCGGTCGTCACCCCTTCCCGCGCCTCGATCGAGACGGTGAAAGCGGTCTGGTGCCGGGTGCCATTGCGCTGCGCCATCAGCGGCAGGCCGAGCTGTTCCACCCGGTCGCGTTCCATGGTGAGGCAGATCAGGCCGCGGCCGAACCGCGCCATGAAATTGATTGCGGCGGCATTCGCCATCTCGGCCGGGATGACGAGATCGCCCTCATTCTCGCGGTCTTCGTCATCGACCAGGATGAACATCTTGCCGGCCTTGGCGTCGGCGATGATATCCGCAGTCGGCGAGAGCACGTCGTCGAAAGTGGTCACACCGCCTCCTTGCCGAGCAGGCGGGCGACATAGCGGGCGATGAGATCGATTTCCAGATTGACGCGCTTGCCGGCAGCAGCGGCGCCGAGATTGGTCGCCGTCTGGGTGATCGGGATGATGTTGACGCCAAACACCCGGTCGCCAACTTCGTTGACCGTCAGCGAGACGCCGTCGACGGTGATCGAGCCTTTAGGCGCGATCGCGCGGGCCAGGTTGGCCGGTGCCTCGATCTCGATCCGCGTGCTGCCGCCATCGGGGCGCACCGCGACGATCTTGCCGACGCCATCGACATGGCCGCTGACGAGATGGCCACCCAATTCGTCGCCGAGCTTCAAGGCGCGTTCCAGATTGACCGGCGTGCCGGCCTGCCAGTCGCCCAAAGTCGTCTTATCGATGGTCTCGTTGCTGACTTCGAAGGCCAGCCAGCCGGCGCCCTTTTCCACCACGCTCAGGCAGATGCCGTTGCAGGCAACCGAGGCGCCGAGATCGATACCGGCGGTCTCGAAGCTGGTTTCGATGGTAAGGCGGGTAACAGGACCGGCGACGACCGCGCGCACCTTGCCCAGGTCGGTGATAATCCCAGTGAACATGCTGAAAACTCAAATAGTTACCGCAACCTACCTGACCGGCAGGCCGTGTTTCGGGGACTGTCTTACGCTAAATGGCGGTAGGTTTCCAGATAGTCGCCGCCCAGGCGCTGCGCGGAACTGAGCTGAAAGCGCTGCATGTCGGCCAGCTGGTCCAAGGCAAGGTCGCCGACCGCCGGGAGACCATCGCCGCCAAGGATGCCGCCAGCCCGCAGCCAGGCCAGGCGGTCGACCAGTTTGGCGCGCAAAAGAGCAGCGGCGACCTGGCTGCCGCCTTCGACCAGCAGCCGGGTCAGGCCCCGCTGCCCCAGGGCCGCGAGGATTTCTTGCGGTTCGGGACTGGCCAAGGTGAGAACCTCCAAGCCATGGTCCCGGTAGGCTGCCAGCCTGTCTTCAGGGTGCTGGCTACCGGTGACCAACCAGACCGGGACTTGGCGGGCAGTCTTTACGAGATCGCTGTCCAGCGCCAGGCGCAGGCGGCGATCCAGTATGATCCGGACGGGTGAGCGATCGGCCAGGCCTGGCAGCCGGCAGGTCAGGCTGGGATTGTCGGCCAGGGCCGTTCCAGATCCCACCAGGATGGCGTCATGGGTGGCGCGCTGGAGATGGCCG
>DATMUQ010000755.1:0-2421 GCA_035563795.1 Terriglobales bacterium
CGCGGCTCGGACGTTTCGCCGCCGCTTATCCGGAGCTGGAGCTGCATATCGAGACCACCAACCGGTTGGTCGATCCGCGGCATGACGATGTCGATCTCTGCCTGCGCCATGGCCTCGGCCAGTATCCCGGCCTCAGCACAACCCGCCTCCTGACCCCGCGGCTGCTGCCGGTCTGCACCGGCGATTTCCTGCGCCAGGCCCGCAAACGGGGGCTGCCGGAAATCCGCCAGCCGGTGGATTTTCTGTCCTATCCGCTGCTGCAGGATGGCGATCGCGCGGATTGGCCGCTCTGGCTGCGCTGCCACGGCATCGACGACCCGCGTGCCATCCAGGGGGCGAGCTATGACGGCGACCTGCTGCTCGTCCAGGCGGCCCTGGGCGGGCAGGGGATCGCTTTGGTGCGCGATATCTTCGCCACCGAGGAACTGGCGAGCGGCCGGTTGGTCTGCGTCCTCGACCTCGCCTGGCCGGCGGAGTTCGCCTATTACCTGGTGACCCGGCCCGAGGCTTTGCGGCAGCGCAAGGTGACACTGTTCCGCGACTGGTTGCTGCGGGAAGCGGCGATGGACCATCCAAATGAGCTCGCCGACCGGCTCCGGTTGACAATTTCCTGAGCGTGGCAGGCCTGGCCAGCGCTCTTGCCTGCCTCTGGCGACTCAGTCGCTATCCCGTTAAGATAAAACGTAACTGCAGGATCAGGCGAATCGGTATCGCCAACCGCAAGGTGGCAGGCCGGAGAACAGGGAATCGATGAATCGGGCATGGCCCGAAGCGCAGACCATCGTCGGTGAAAAGCTGACGCAGGACGGGCTTCGACGCATCGCTGAGCTGCATGTCGACTGGCGGCGGCAGCGCCGTGAGGGACGTCGTTGCATGCTGCAGCGTTGCGACCTCTCTGGGCTCGACCTCAGCTTGCTCAATCTCGAGAATGCCATTCTCGTCGAATGCGATCTCAGCCATGCCTCTTTGCGCGGCGTCAACTTCAAGGGCGCCGATCTGCGCGGTAGCCGTTTCGATGAGGCCGATCTGTCGGCGGCCCAGTTGGTGCGTGCCGATCTGCGTGGTGCCCGTTTCGAGGATGCCGATCTCAGCCGCGTCGCGGCCGAGGGCGCCGATCTCTCCGGCACCTATGTGACGCTGTCGCCCGATACCCTGCCCGGCGCCTTTCGCGGTGCCTGGATCAAGGATGCGGATTTCTCCGAGGCCCGCATGCCTGGGGTCGATTTCTCCGGTGCCCAGATCGCCAATGCCGCCTTCCGCCATGCCGATATCCGCCGCGCCTGCTTCGACCATACCGATATCGCCAATGTTGCCTTCGTCGGCGCCAAGATGACGGGTGCGCGGTTCGTCGGCGGCTCGATGGATGCCGCCAGCCTGCAGGCGCTCGATACGCTGACGGTGGAGATTACCCCGGCCCGGCCGATCAGCTCCTCGGAACTGGAAGCCCGCATCCGGGCCCATGAGGAATGGGTCAGCTCGCTCGGCCGCCGTGGCGTGCGACTCGATCTCACCAATTGCGACCTGCGCAATTCCGATTTCAGCGGGGCCAATCTTTCGGCGGCGATCTTTCACGGCGCCATGCTGGCCAATGTCAAATGCCGCGAGACGCGCCTGCTCTACACCGATCTCAGTGGCGCCAATCTCGGCGGCGCGACATTGAGCCGGGCCGATCTGCGCGGCGCTGATTTCACCGGCGCGTTCCAGCGCAACCTGACCCTCGATTCAGCCCGGGTCGGGCCGATGCCTTATGTCCAGGGTGTCGCCACCAAGGGGCTGCGCAGCAACGGCTGAGCGGTCGCTCCGCATCCCCGCGCAACACTTACATCTGCTGTACCAGGTCGGCCCGACCCGGCAGCCATACCGTCACCGTCGTGCCCTTGCCCGGCTGGCTCTCGATCTCGAGTCTGCCGCCATGCTGCTCCGCCAGGGATTTCACCATCGGCAGGCCGAGACCGGTGCCGCGATGATCGCGGGCATAGGCATTGTCCAATTGGCCGAAGGCGGTCAGGGCAATCGGTATCTCCCCTGGTGCCATGCCGATGCCGCTATCCGTGACGACGATCGTCGCACCGCTTTCCCCGGTCGCACAGTGCAGTTCGACACTGCCACCTGTCGGGGTGAATTTGATGGCATTGCTCAGCAGGTTGAGAATGATGCGGATGACCGCGCGGCGATCGGCCAGCAAGCTTGCGGGCGCCTCGGTCATCTGCAGGGTCAGGCTGAGGCCGGCTTCGCGTGCATCCTTCTCCACCATATGCAGGGCGCCATGGATGACGTCGCGCAGGTCGAGCGTCTCGAGATGCAGCTGGTATTTGCCGGCCTCGATCTTCGAGAGATCGAGAATGTCGTTGATCAGTGACAGCAGCAAATGACCGCTCTGATAGATGTCGCCCGCATAGCTCTGATAGAAGGGATTGGTCA
>DATMUQ010000756.1:0-3043 GCA_035563795.1 Terriglobales bacterium
CCTCTCGCTTGTCGGCGCGGCAGTGCCGGTTTCACAACGCCAGCTGCTGCTGCTCTGTCGGGCCGACGCCGCGCCATCGGCTCCGGTGGCCCGCCCCGGGCGCGCAGCTGCGACTGATCGATCCGCACTATCCACAGGAAAAGCCAAGCCCTTCGCTTATCCAGCGCGCCGGAGAGCCGGCGGAGCCCGGCTGGGCCACGCATGAACTACCCACAGGGCCGGCTTTATACGAATTTTCGGCGAAAGAAACCGCTCTACGTACATTCCAGTGGAATAATTAACCAAAACCCTCGTTCTATTTGGTGCCATACACGCGTATGGTAAAGCCAAACAAAAATACCGGCGACGCCCCGAAGCATCAGATGGCGCCAATTGAGCCGGAGCAAAATCGCGCATGGGAAGCAGCGCCGTTACAGAAGCGCAAACCGTTCGCAAAGGATTCACCGCTGGGGGTGAAGAAGGGGAATGAGCGGACAGGCAGATGAGCCAATGGCTCTTGCACGCGTCGGCGGTCGTTATGGCCGCGCGCAGCATGCTCGCATGGAAACAGACCAGCTGAACCGGATCGCCACCCGCGCCGCCTTCGGCTTGGCCGCAACCTGTTCCGGTCAGCCATGACCGCGCCCCGCCCGCCACGCATGTTCATCAGGGAAAGCCAGGGATTGTGTTGCAGCAAGCAGTATCCGTGAAGCCCCGCATCAGCTTCGGCATTCGCCTGCGGGCCTGGTGGGAAGGTGTCGCGCCGGAAGACCTGGCCGGCGACCCGTCGAAGAACGCCAAGTCGCGGGTGGTGCAGAAGGAGGTCTCCCTCGTCGCCCCCTTGCAGGACTGGGAGAACGGGCGCATCCGCATCATGCAGATGATCTGGGGTCCCGGCTATAACATGCCCGGCGGCGCCGAGCATGTCTCGATGCTGGTGAAGCCTTTCGGCCTCGATCCCAGCAAGAGCATGATGGTGTTCGGCGCCGGCCTCGGCGGTGCGGTGCGCACCATCGCCACCGAATTTGCCGTCTGGACCACCGGCTATGAGGTCGAAACTGACCTCGCCCATGCCGGCAAGCAGCTCTCGGTCATGGCCGGCCTCGACCGCAAGGCGGAGATGCAGATCTATGTGCCGACCGATTTCGAGCTCTCGCCCAACAGCATCGACTGCATCCTCTCGGCCGAGGCGCTCTATCGCTACAAGAACAAATACGAGATCCTCGGCAAGCTGCAGAAATACCTGAAGGCCAAGGGCCAGCTGAGCCTGACCGATTTCGTGCTCGCTCCCGGGGTGAAGCCGGACGATCCGCGGCTCAAGCCCTTCAACAAGCAGCAGCTGGAATTCTGGCGCGCCGAGCAATATGAGCAGCGCTTCCGCGAACTCAGCCTCGATCTCCGGGTGACCGAGGATATCGGCGACAAGTACCGGCAGATGATCCTGCGCGGCTGGGCCGAGCTGGCCAAAGGCGATCCCGTCAAGCTCGCCACCGCCCGCGCCTTCCGCGGCGAGCTGGAAGCGGAACTCGCCTATTGGGCCGACCGCATGAAGGCCCTGGAAAACGGCGTCCTGCAGCTGCAGCGCTTCTATGCCATCAAGAAAGCAGAAGCGAAGCTGATGTCGAACTGGTGATGTGCGGCTAGCCGACAGGACTGGGACCGTGCGCCGATATGGGGCAATTATCGCCCGGCCTCACTTGACTTCAGCATAACTTCATGCAGCCTCAATGTTGCCCTGATTCATGCCAATGCAGCCGGGGACGGCCGCCGATGCGATCGGCGGCGTGCAAAGAGCCATAATTTGAGGCAGCAAATGAGCGACATCGATTCCCTCTATCCCGCCTATAGGAGCAGGGCCCGAATGGGAGTCATTGTCTTCGCAGTGGGCTTCGTGTTTTTGATCTATGTGCGCCGCTTTTTCCATCAGCTTGCAGTAGATATCGGCAACAGCACGGTCACCACAAGCCTTACCGCGACCCTGTTCTTCGCGAGCTGGGGGCTTATTCTCGGATACGTCGCCTGGAACTATCGCAACAACCTGAAATACTATCGGCTTACGGCCAGAGAGAAAGTCTCTGTCGGAAGAAACATCGCCCTGGCGATCCCGCTCGTCGGCAACGCCATGGTTTCGATCAAGCTGGATAAGTAAAGGCGGGAGCAGCGCCACACGAAATCGGCCGGCTTTACATATAAGAGCGCGGCCGCAATCCCTGACCCCTGCCCCTCCGAAACTCGGGGCATTCACGCTTCACACTGTCACCGACTTATGCCGCCGCCTCTTGACCAACCCGAACGGAGAAGATTTTGAAGTATGACGATGCCAGCTGGCACTATGGCGGCAACTTTCCGGAAGACTTGCCCGACGAGGCTGGGGCCACGCATATCGCCATGTTTGTCACCTGGGCCTTGCTCACGGGCCTGGGTGGCGAGCTGCATGAGGGCATGACCGGGCCCTTGAAGACCCGCAGTGTCACGCCCGGCGCTTTCTTCCTCGAGGCCTGCGACGGCCAGTTCACCGACGAGGATCTGTCCGCGGACGGCAATGCTTTCGCCGCGGTCTATTACCAGACCTCGGCTGACAAACCGGAGACGCAGATCGACTATTTCGCCGATTACCAGGACTGCCTGCTGGACAAGGTTGCCAGCGTCTATCACATCGCCGATAGCTGGGCGAATTTCGACCGCCTGAAGCCGGTGCTCGATCAGCGCTGGCGGGACTGGCGCGCCAATCCGCACTGACCGCCGCCAGGCTTCCCCGGCGCTGGCGCCGCGCGCCGCCCCGTTCAGCTCAGCTTGGCGGCGATCTTCCGCGCCTCGACGAAGATCTTGTCGCGCGGCAGATCGGCGGCCGTGGGTTCGACCGGCGGATGGACATGGGTGACGAACCAGCCCTGGCCGCGATGCTCGACCTCGATATCGGCAGTGTTTTCGCAGCCCTTCACCTTGCGCAACTCGGCGAGGATGCGCGTCCTGGCCTCAGTCGCGTCGGCGATGATCTTCTTCATTCTCGTCTCCCCGGCTTGTGGCTGGTTGCCCCAGCGCGTCGTTCCACTGTTCACCCTGC
>DATMUQ010000757.1:0-2303 GCA_035563795.1 Terriglobales bacterium
TTTGCATGATCGATCCAGTAAAAACGGGCAAAAGGCCCCGCCGCCGCCCGCCCTTTGGGGCCGGTCAGCCGTCGAAACCCGGTTCCAGGGTGAGGTCAAGCCAGCCGAACCGGCCCTAACCTGCATGTCCTATTGTGAATATTGATGTTTTCGGCTGTCGGGACAAGAAGTTTAAGGCGGAACATCAGTCAGAGCCGGCCTTTCTGCGCCCTGTCGCCAGCACCTCCTTCAGCAGATCGGCGCGCATCGATCGATGATCTCGACCTACCCGCTCGGTGGCCGGCAGAGGTTCTTTCGCCGGTCAAGGCACCGCCGGGGTCTCTGATTTGTTTGGTCGTACCGCTGCCCCGTTTCGCCGTTCCATCGGCGACGAGTACACGCCGCCAGTATCGGAATATTTTCTTAAAACTGCGTCGCAAAAAATTTTGTTTATGAAAAGTAATCTTTGTGCAAAATCCTCTCCTGTTAAATCCTAGTATATCAGTTGCGGCATTGAGGTTTCCGTGACGAAAGTGGCGAGAAGAGTGTTGTTCGACCGGTAACCCGGCTACCTGCAGCTGAATCAATAAAGCGCGAACACTTAATTAAGGGGAGGATTTCCAGTGAAAATGCGAGAGACAGGCAAGACCCGCAGCCGTGGCGCCAGCCGCCGTGACGTTCTCAAGGGAGCGGCGGGTGTCAGCATCGCCGCCTTGGGCAGCGCCAGCGGCCTGACCGCGGCAACGAAGAAGGCCCAGGCCGCAGATGATCTGCGGGCCAAATTGGCGCAAACGCCCGGTGTCGGCAAAGGCGCCCCGACCGATGCCGATTGGCAGAAGGTCGGCGAGATGTGCCTCGGCGCCACCAAGGCGAATGTCAAGGAAGGCGAGTTCAAGGGCGTCGAACTGACCTTCATGGGCCTCAATAACCAAAACCTGCATAACCTGCTGTTCCGCGGTTTCCTACGGCCGTGGGAAGCCTATACCGGCGCTAAGATCACCTGGATCGATCTCGCCCAAGCCGACTATAACCCGCGCCTGCAGCAGGCGATCGCCACCGGCACGGTTGATTTCGACCTGCTGGAAATGGGCGCGCCCTTCGAAGGCGATGTCTGCGGCAAGGGCCTCGCCTCGGAGATGCCGGACTGGGTGAAGAAGCAGATCGATTACGACGATTACGTCGCCTATCTTAAGCCGCCGGTCGGCACCTGGAACGGCAAGACCTACCGGGTCACCATCGATGGCGACTGCCATAACTTCAACTTCCGCACCGACTACTTTGCCGATGCCGATCTGGCGAAAGCCTGGAAGGCCGAAGGCGGCAAGGGCGAATGGGGCGTGCCGAAGACCTGGCAGCAGGTCCAGGCTGTCACCAAGTTCCTCAAGGGCAAGAAGATCAACGGCCAGCCGGCCTGGGGCTATCTCGATGCACCCAAACCCTGGGGCGGTTTCGGCTTCTATTTCCTCGGCAGCCGCGCCACCGCCTATGTGAAGCATCCGGATGACAAGGCCTGGCTGTTCGATCCCGATACAATGAAGCCGCGTATCAACAATCCGGGCTGGGTCCGCGCGATCCAGGACGTGGTCGATGCCCTGCCCTTCGAACCGGCCGACCAGATCAATGCCGATCCCGGCACCACCGCCTTCCAGCAATTCACCGCGGGCATCGGTTCGATGATCCCCTGGTGGGGCGATGTCGGCCAGGTCGCTAATGCTAGCGACACCTCGGTCATCGGCGATGTCGTCAGCTTCAGCATCCTGCCGGGTTCGGACGACGTCTATAATTCCAAGACCGGCAAATGGGACACGCTGGCGAGCGGCCCGAACTATGCGCCGAATTGCGCCTATCTCGGCTGGGGCGTCTATGTCATGGCCCGGGTCGACAGTGACGACAAGAAGCATAAGGCGGCCTGGAGTGCCGCGGCCCATCTCGGCGGCAAGGATCTGTCGCTCTGGACCGTCATGTATCCGTCGGGCTTCCAGGTTCATCGCATGAGCCATTTCAACATCGATGAATGGGTCGCCGCCGGCTACAAGAAGGACTACATCACCGCCTATCTCGGCTCGCAATCCGGTTCCTACAACCATCCGAACCGGGCCATCGAGCCACGCATCCCCGGTATCTTCCAGTATTACAGCCTGGCGGAAGACGAGTTGACCAAGGTCTTTGCTGGCAAGGAGGATGCCCAGACCGGCGCCAACAACATCGCCGCCGCCTGGGAGAAGCTGACGGACCAGCTGGGTCGCGACAAGCAGATCGCGCTCTATAAGGCGTCCCTTGGCATTTAACGATTGCGTCCTGAATCGCCGGTATTGAAACGGCGG
>DATMUQ010000758.1:0-19917 GCA_035563795.1 Terriglobales bacterium
GGATGGCGGAGAACTGCTCGAGGAGCTGCCAGCTTTCATCGGCGCTGACATTGATGGCCATTGGGCATTCATAGCCGGCAGCCTTCATCGCCTTCATGTCGTCGGCAGCTTCTTCCCAGGTCTTCGGTGCTTCCGACTTGCCGATCTTGGCGAAGGCATCCTTGTTCCAATAGAGCAGCGCCGTCGAGTTGTTGAACGGCATCGAGTAGAGCTCACCCTTGGAATCGGCGAAGTAGTTGGCGATGCCGGGGAAGTAGTTGTTCCAGTCGATCTTGTAGCCGTTATCGGCCATCAGCTTGTAGACCGGGTAATAGGCGTCCGACAGCATCAGATCGAGCGTGCCGACATCGAACACCTGCACGATGGTCGGCTGCTTGCCGGCGCGGAAGGCGGCGATGGTGTTCTGCACGGCCGCGGCATAGGAGCCCTGGCTGGTGCAGGTGACTTCGAAATCCTGCTGTGAATCGTTGAAGTGCTGGCAGACTTCCTGCACGCGCTTGCTGATGTCACCGGAATTGCCATACCAGAAATCAATCTTGGTTTTATCGGCCGACGCAGGTGCCGCAAGCGCGACAGCGGCCGACATGACGCCAAGAACGCCCAATAACTTGGTCTTCATATAACCCTCTTCCTGATGTGTCGCGGGCGCTGCGCGCATTTCCGGCAGACGCATTTTTCGTCGCGGAAGGACCCCGGCGCGAAGACCCGGCCGCATAGATAGGCGAAGGGCGTCGGCAAAAATAATGAAGTTTTTGTGGAGCCGTGCAGCCGCGCGAAGCAGCCGGTGTTTATGCAAATTTTATCTTCGCGCTATCGCGACGATAGCCGCGCGAATGCTCGCGATATCCGCAGGAAGCTGTGGCACGCAGTTGCGATGGCTTGCTACTTCAGCAGATCCTGCGCCAGCAGTGACAGATCAGTGACAATCTTCGCCGACTGGCCGAGCTGATATTCGACCGGCTGCTGATTGCGGTTGAGCCAGAAGACTCGCAAGCCGAACTGCGCCGCACCTGCCGCGTCCCAGGCATTGGACGAGACGAAGGCACAGCGCGCTGCGTCCTTGACGCCGACACGGTCGATGCCGAGGCGATACGCGCGTTGGTCGGGCTTGTAGATGCCAAGTTCGGCGACGGAAATATTCGGCTGGAGGAATTGGCCGATCTCAGCCTGGCTGACGAGATCGTCCAGCAGATCGGGATCTCCGTTCGACAGCAAGGCGAGGCGCAAGCCCGCGGCTTGCAACTGCTCGAGGAAGGCGGGCACTTCGCGATAGGGCGAGAGATGCCGGTATTCAGCTAGCAACTGCTCCCGCAAATGGGTTTCATCGCCGAGGCCATGAGCCTGCAGGGCATGTTCCAGCGCATCCGTCGTCAGGCGCCAGAAACTGCGGTAGCGGCCGCGCAGGCTGTGGGTCCAGGTATATTCCAGCTGCTTCTGCCGCCACAGCCGCGAGATCTCACCGGCGACCGGGCCGAGCTTGGCGGCGAGAGCGGCAGCCGGCGCATGCACATCAAACAGGGTGCCATAGGCATCGAACAGAACGGCGTCGACTTGTGGCATCACATCTCTCCCCTTTGCGACCGGCGTTCTGGAACCGGCCGTGATCAACCCGGCCGGCGGCGCAGGGTTTCAGGTGAAAGCGTTGAAGGTGATGATGGTCTGGGTGTCCTTCACATGTTCCAGCATCTGGATCTGGCTGGTCACGAAGCGGCCGACATCCATCTCGGACGGCAGAATGCATTTGATGAGCAGATCATATTGTCCGGAGATCGAATAGACCTCGCTGACTTGCTCGACCGTGTCGAGCGCGGTGGCAGCGACGTCGTAAGCAGTGCCGGGGGCGCATTTGACCATGATGAAGATGGGCCGCATGGCGAATCACTTTCATTGAAGCGGGTAAAAAAAGCCGATGGGCTATGTTGCCCAGCTGGACGCAGAAATGCCAGCCGATCTCGGGATCTGGTTCACGCATGTATCGGTCGTGTGCGGCGATTTTAAGCCCGGCGCATTTTTAGCCTAATCAATTTTAAACCTGACGGATGACGGCGGTCGGCCGGTCACGATCGATTGGCCAGGGTGGCGCAGACGCTTGCGAGGTCCGAGAGCGTCACCGCCCGACGCATCACGGGAAAACTGCGCTGTCGAGATTTCTTGCTATCGGCATCGGATGACAGCTGCCCGGGCATGCCGCGGGCGGCTGTGTCTTCGATGTTGGCTATTTCAGCAGGTAGACGTAGGCGGCCAGAGCGCCGATCACCAGAACGGCTGCCAGCCACAGCCACATCGACAGCTTCGCCATGCCGCTCATCTGCTGCTGCGGCTTTGCTGCCGCCGGCTTTGCCGTGCGGCCGGCGACGATATCCAGCGCCTGCTTTTCCAGTTGTTGGCGATTCATCAGCCCTGCTCTTCTAGCCCCAAGAAGGCCTTTATCGTATCACAGCTGGGCGTTGAGGTAATCTTTTATCTTCGGTTGGTAATTAGCTGAATTTCTTCGGATCGGCGGCGACCGACTTGATCAAGGCCACAACCGGGTCACCAACCGCGAGTTTCAATTGCTCTGCCGATTTCCGCGTGATGCGGGCCCAGATCAGGGCCCCGACATCGAGCTGAAAATCGACAAAAGGTCCTGTTCCAACAAGGATTTGGCAGATTACACCCGGTAGTTGATTTAGGATGCTGATCCCATCAACCATGTGGCGCGCCAAAGCGACGTCGCGGGCCAGCAGGCGCAGCGGGACAGTGTCGCCCAACGCAGCCGGCAGCCGGCCGATGCGAATGGTCGCAACGTTACCGCTTGATGACGGCAGGCCGAGCACGGTGAGGCCAGTCCCGTCGTCGGTTTCCAGGACGGTGGTGGAAATGACCGCCCCCGGTTCGGCTGTATCGGTGAGGGTCGGCAGATCGAGCCGGCCCAGCACATCCTCCATGCTGCCGACGGTGACCAGCTTGCCCTCGACGATCAGCGCCACCTGGTCGGCGATGCGCAGGATTTCGTCGGGGTCGTGGCTGATATAGACGAGCGGGATCTGCAGCTCGGCATGCAGGTTCTCGATGAAGGGCAGGATTTCCGATTTGCGCCGGGCATCGACTGCCGCCAGCGGCTCGTCCATCAGCAGCAGCTGCGGCTGGGCGAGCAAAGCGCGGCCAATGGAGACCCGCTGCTGTTCGCCGCCGCTGAGCCCGCCAATGCGGCGCTTGAGCAGGTGGCCGATGCCGAGCAGCTCCACCACTTGGTCGAGGGTGATCTCGGGACGGCTGGCGATTTCGCCGCGGCTGTGCCGGTTACGGCGATGCCAGCCATAGAGCAGGTTGCCCCTGACGCCGAGATGGGGGAAGAGGCGCGGCTCCTGGAAGACATAGCCGAGGCCGCGCCGGTCTGGCGGCAGGTTGATGCCGGTCGCGGTATCGAACAGCACGCGCCCATCGATGGCAATGCGGCCGCTATCCGGCTGGTTGAGGCCGGCGATCCAGTTGAGGACGGAGGTCTTGCCGGCACCGGAAGGGCCGAACAGGGCGAGGACGCCGCCGGTGGTGACCTGCAGATCGATATCCAGCGCCAGGCTGCCCAGGCGCTGCTTGGCACGGATGTCGATCCTGGACATGCTCTGGCGCGCCATCCTTCCTAGCTTCGCTGGACGCGGCGGCGCAGCCAGATCTCGGCCCGGTCGGACAGGATCAGGGCGATGAAGCCAATGAAGAGCGAGATGGCGGTCAGACGTAGCGCCGCCGGCTCGCCGTCCGGCACCTGGATCAGCGAATTGATCGCCAAAGGCAGGGTCTGGGTCTCGCCCGGCACATTGGAGACGAAGGTGATGGTGGCGCCGAACTCACTCAGGGAACGTGCAAAGCCAAGAATGGCGCCGGCGATGATGCCCGGCAGACTGAGCGGCAGGGTGACGCTGAGGAAGACCTGGAAACGGGAGGCGCCGAGACAGCGCGCTGCCGCTTCCAGCTTGCGGTCGGCGGTTTCGAAGGAGATGCGGATCGCCCGCACGAAAAGCGGCAGGGCCATCACGGCGGAAGCGATCACCGCGCCCTTCCAGTTGAAGACCAGGGTGATGCCGAGATAATGCTGCAAGGCGGCCCCGATCGGGCGCTGGGCGCCGAAGGTCAGCAGCAGGGCATAGCCGACGACGACCGGCGGCAGGACCAGCGGCAGATGCACGACACTGTCGAACAAGACCTTGCCGGTGAACTGCCAACGGGCGAGCGCCCAGGCGCAGAAGATCGCCACCGGCAGGGTCAGCACGGAACTCCAGAAGGCAACTTCGAGGCTGAGCAGTGTGGCGGCGATTTCCTGGTCGCTGAAGCCCATCGATCAGGCACCGTAGAGCTTGTCGGGTGCGATCTCGATCTCGGAGATGATCTCGGGCTTGCCGTTCCGAAGCGCCGTGTAGAAGCAGCTGCGCCGCCCGGTATGGCAGGCGACGCCGATCTGGTCGACCAGCAGCAGCAGGCAATCCTGGTCGCAATCGATGCGGGCTTCGATCAGCTTCTGGATCTGGCCCGAGGTGTCGCCCTTGCGCCACAATTGCTTGCGCGAACGCGACCAGTAGACGACGCGGCCGGTTTCCAGGCTCTCCCGCAGGCTTTCGGGCGTCATCCAGGCCATCATCAGGACTTCGCCGGTATCGTGCTGCTGGGCGATCGCCGGGATGAGGCCGTCGGCGGTGAGGACAAGCCGCTTGAGCAGCGTTTCGACCTCCGCGCCGATGGGATTGGTAGGAGAATCGCTCATCGCAGTCAGTTTCCCCGCAGGCGGCCGAAACCAGCCTCGAGATCGGCGATCAGATCATCGGGGTCCTCGAGCCCCGCATGCACCCTGAGGGTCGGGCCGCCGGCCTTCCAGGGTGTTGCCGTCCGCGCCGAGTTGAGATGCGACGGGATGATCAGGCTTTCATAGCCGCCCCAGCTGAAGCCCTTGCCGAATAGCTGCATGCCATCGAGCATGGCGGCGACGCGGGTCTCGTCGAACGGTTTCAGGACGATGCTGAAGAGGCCACTGGCACCTTTGAAATCGCGCTGCCACAATTTGTGGCCCGGATGATCCGGCAAAGCGGGATGCAGCACCCGCTCGACCTCCGGCCGCGCCTGCAGCCAGCGGGCGAGCTTGAGGCCGCTCTCCTGATGCTGGGCGAGACGCGCGCCCAGGGTACGGAGGCCGCGCAGTACCAGCCAGCAATCTTCCGGCGAGACCGCCATGCCGAGGCCATGCGCCTGCTGCTTCACCCGTTTGTAATGTTCCTCCCGCATGGTGATGATACCCATCATCACATCGGAATGGCCGCAGATATATTTCGTGGCAGCATGGATCGAGAGGTCGATGCCGTATTGGAACGGTTTGAAATAGAGCGGTGTCGCCCAGGTATTGTCGATCATGGTGGTGCAGCCACGCGCCTTCGCAGCTGCAACGATGGCCGGCACGTCCTGGATCTCGAAGGTGTGCGAACCCGGGCTCTCCAGATAGACCAGCTTGGTGTTGGGCTGGATCAGCGCGGCAATGCCGCTGCCGATCAGCGGGTCGTAATATGTCGTGCTGACGCCGAAACGGGCCAGCTGCAGGTCGCAGAAGGCGCGGGTTGGCTCGTAAACGCTGTCGACCATCAGCACATGGTCGCCGGCCTGCAGGAACGCCATCATGGCCTGGGTACAGGCGGCGAGGCCCGAGGGCAGCGCCACCGCCCGGTCGGCGCCTTCCAGCTTGGCGACGGCCTCTTCCAGGGCGAAGGTGGTCGGCGTGCCGTAGCGGCCGTAATAAACCGTGTCGAATTTGCTGCGACCGCGTTCATGCATGTCGTGCAGCGTTGGGTAGAGGATGGTGGAAGCCCGGTAAATCGGCGGGTTTACCACGCCAAAATTAGCTTCCGGGTCATTGCCGGCATGGGTGATGACGGTGCGGTCTTTGGGGGTCGAAATGGACATTGTATGCAGTCTCGGTTGTCTGAGATTACTTGTAGCACCCGGGTTCTTTATGTAAAAGACTAGGAAATCCGTGTTTGCTACTGGCGAAGGCCAGATCAGACCAAGGAGCCCCAAAGAGGCTCCAGGCGGGGGATCCCGAAGAGGGACCTCAGAGGGACGCCGCGGACAAGAACAATAAGAACAATTAATTGATAAAATTACACAGGGAAGGACCACAAAATGCGACGGATGAATACGGTTTTAGGCTTGGCGCTCGGCGGTCTGCTGCTGACGGGGCTCGCCGCTTGCGGTGAAAAGAAGCAGGACCAGGCCGCCTCGAACACCACGGCAGCGCCGGCGGCCGCACCTGCGGCGGCGCCTGCTGCCCCGGCCGGCGGCAAGACGCTGGATAACGTCAAGTCCTATGGCAAGCTGAAATGCGGCGTGAATACCGGTCTCGCCGGGTTCGGCGCGCCGGACGACAAGGGCAACTGGGCTGGCCTCGATATCGACCTCTGCAAGGCGGTGGCTTCTGCCGTGTTCGGCGACGCGACCAAGGTCGAGTACAAGCCGCTCAATGCCGAACAGCGTTTCACCGCACTGCAATCGGGCGAAGTCGACATGCTGTCGCGCAACTCGACCTGGACCCTCAGCCGCGATTCCCAGCTCGGTCTCGATTTCGTCGGCGTCAACTACTATGACGGCCAGGGCTTCATGGTCCGCAAGTCGTCGGGCATCAAGAGCGCGCTGCAGCTCAAGGGCGCCACGGTCTGCGTGCAGGAAGGCACCACCACCGAGAAGAATCTCGGCGATTATGACAAGACCAACAATATCGGCATGAACCCGCCGGCCAAGTTCAAGGAAAGCGACCAGGCCCGCGGCGCCTATGACGATGGCCGTTGCGATGCCTATACGACCGACGCCTCCGGTCTCGCCGCCGAACGCCTGGCGCTGAAGAACCCGGACGACAACATGATCCTGCCGGAGATCATCTCCAAGGAACCGTTGGGGCCGGCCGTGCGCCAGAATGACAGCCAGTGGGGCGATATCGTCCGCTGGTCGTTCTACGCCATGCTGATCGCCGAAGAAAAGGGCATCACCACGGCCAATGTGGACCAGGTGAAGTCCAGCTCGCAGGATCCGGAAGTGCGCCGCCTGCTGGGCGTCGACGACAAGCTGGGTGAAGGCATGGGCCTGACCAATGATTGGGCCTATAACATCATCAAGAATGTCGGCAATTACAGCGAATCCTTCGAGCGCAATGTCGGCCAGGGCTCGCCCCTCAAACTGGAACGCGGTCTGAACGCGCTCTGGAACAAGGGCGGTCTGCAATACGCACCGCCGGCACGCTGATCGCGTGATCTGAAGCGACAACGCCCGGCGCCACCGCGACCGGGCGTTGCCGTCTTTGCCGACATACATATCGTCCATCTCTGCCGGTGGAGGGACAATGACCGATATCGCCGATCCGCGCCGCAGCCGCGGTGATTCCGCTGCCACACCCTGGTGGCGCGACGAACGCTGGCGTGGGATTTTCGCCCAGGTCGTGACCGTGCTGATCATTATCCTGGTGCTGGGTTTCCTCATCACCAATATGATCGTCAACCGCGAGGCCCAGGGCCGACCCTTCAGCTATGATTTCATGGAGAACATCGCCGGCTTCCCGGTGGCGATGTCGCTGATCCATCTCGATCTCAATTCGACCATCACGCGGGTGATGGTGGCCGGCATGCTGAACACCGCCTTGGCCGGGGTGATCTCGATCATCCTCTCGACCATCGTCGGCTTCGTCATCGGCATCGCGCGGCTCTCACCGAACTACCTAGTGGCGCGCCTTGCCGCCGCCTATATCGAGGTGTTCCGCAACATCCCGCTGCTGGTGCAGCTCTCCTTTTGGTATTTCGGCGTCCTCAAGCTGATGCCGCAGCAGAAGGACAGCATCAACCTCTTCAACGGCGCCTTCCTCAATGTGCGCGGCCTCTATCTGCCCGCCCCCATCCTGGAAAGCGGCTTCCTCGCCGTCTTCATCGCGCTCATTGTCGGTATCGTCGCCACGATCGTGGTGCGGCGCTGGGCGACCCGGCGTCAGGCGGCGACCGGCCAGCAATTCCACAAGTTCTGGGCTTCGCTGGCGCTGATCATCGGCCTGCCGCTGATCGTCTGGTTGCTGGTACGCCTTGCCGGCGGCGAGGTGGTGAACTGGGAATATCCGTCGCTGCAGGGCTTCAATTTCCAGGGCGGCTTCGTCATCCTGCCGGAATTGAACGCGCTGGTGATCGGCCTCAGCATGTATACCGCCGCCTATATCGCCGAGATCGTGCGCGGCGGTATCCAGGCGGTGAGCCACGGCCAGACCGAGGCGGCCTCGGCTTTGGGCCTCAGGCGGAGTTGGACGCTGCGCCTCGTCATCGTGCCGCAGGCCCTGCGCATCATCGTCCCGCCGCTGACCAGCCAGTATCTCAACGTGGTCAAGAATTCAACCCTGGCGGTCTTTGTCGGCTTCCCGGATTTCGTGTCGCTCTTCACTGGCACGGTCCTCAACCAGACCGGCCGCGAGGTCGAGGTGGTGGCCATTACCATGGTTTTCTACCTGGCGATCAGCCTGGTGATCTCGCTCTTCATGAACTGGTACAACAAGCATATTTCGCTGGTCGAGCGGTGAGGGCGGCATCATGATGGACACATCGAACATCCCGACCAATCCGTCCGAACAGCGCCTGCCGGACGAGGCGCCGCCGATCTCGCAAGTTGGCGTGATCGCCTGGCTCCGCACCAATCTCTTCTCCAGCCCACTCAACACGCTGTTGACCGTGATCGCCGTCGCCTTGCTGGCGGTGGTGATCCCGGCCTTCATCCGTTGGGCCTTCCTGGATGCTACCTGGACCTTCCCGCAGGAAGTGCTGAACGGCACGCGCAATGCCAACCGGGCCAAGGACTGCGTGTCGGATGGGGCCTGCTGGATTTTCATCCGGGCGCGTATCGGCCAGTTCATCTTCGGCTTCTATCCGATGGATGAACGCTGGCGGCCGGTGCTCGCTTTTGTCCTCACCTTCGGCGCTGTTGCCGGCATGCTGACAGAGCGGGCACCTTTCAAGAAGGCGAATGCGATCTTCCTCTTCGCCATCCTGCCCTTCCTTGCCTTCTGGCTGCTGTTCGGCGGGCTCGGCCTGGAGATCGTGCCGACCCGCATGTGGGGCGGCTTCATGCTGACCCTGGTGATCGCCGCTGTCGGCATCGTGCTGGCACTGCCGCTGGGCATCCTGCTGGCACTGGGGCGTCGCTCGGAACTGCCGGTGGTGCATCTCCTCAGCGTGGTGATCATCGAGTTCGTGCGCGGCGTGCCGCTGATCACGGTCCTCTTCATGGCCAATGTCATGCTGCCCTTGTTCCTGCCGCCCGGGACGACCGTCGATCCGCTGCTGCGCATCCTGGTCGGCTTCACCGTGTTCACCGCTGCTTATCTGGCAGAGGTGGTGCGCGGCGGATTGCAGGCGATCGGCCGGGGACAATATGAGGGAGCCGCCTCGCTCGGGCTTGGCTACTGGTCGATGATGCGCCTTATCGTCCTGCCGCAGGCGCTCAGGATCTCGATCCCGGCCATCGTCAACACCATCAACGGCTCCTTCATGGATACGACCCTGGTGGCGGTGGTGGGCCTCTACGATTTCCTCAATATCGTGCGGACCGGCTCGCGTGACGCCAACTGGATCGGCACCGAGATCGACGGCTTCGTCTTCTGCGCCGCCATCTATTGGGTCATCTGCTACGGCATGTCGCGCTACAGCGTGCATCTTGAGCGCAAGCTCGATACCGGCCACAAGAAGCATTGATTGCCGTCAGTGAAAAGCTGATGCAGGGAGAGACAGAATGACTGCAACTGCCATGGCGAATAATCCGGCGACCCACCCGGAAGTGATGATTTCCCTGACCGAGGTCAACAAGTGGTACGGTCAGTTCCATGTGCTGAAGAACATCAACCTCTCGGTCGACAAGGGCGAGCGCATCGTCATCTGTGGGCCCTCGGGCTCCGGCAAGTCGACCATGATCCGCTGCATCAACCGTCTGGAAGAGCATCAGCGAGGCAAGATCGTGGTCGATGGGGTGGAACTCACCCGTGACCTCAAGAAGATCGAGCAGGTGCGCCGCGAGGTCGGCATGGTGTTCCAGCATTTCAACCTCTTCCCGCATCTGACCGTCCTGGAGAACTTGACCCTGGCACCGATCTGGGTCCGCAAGATGCCGAAGAAGGAGGCCGAGGACCTCGCCATGCATTACCTCGGCCGGGTACGCATCCCCGACCAGGCGCAGAAATTCCCCGGCCAGCTCTCCGGCGGCCAGCAGCAGCGCGTGGCGATCGCCCGCTCGCTCTGCATGAACCCCAAGGTGATGCTGTTCGACGAACCGACCTCGGCCCTCGATCCCGAAATGATCAAAGAAGTGCTCGACGTCATGGTGGAACTGGCGCGTACCGGCATGACCATGCTCTGCGTCACCCATGAAATGGGCTTCGCCCGCACGGTCGCCAACCGCGTCATCTTCATGGATCGCGGCGAGATCATCGAACAGAACGACCCGGAAGAATTCTTCCTGCATCCGAAATCGGAACGCACGAAACTGTTCCTCAGCCAGATCCTGCATCACTGAGAGGGACGCCCTTTCTTCCCTCATGCCCTTTCTCGTTGACAAGTAGACATGCAAGACGCCTCTCCCTACTCGGGAGAGGCAGGGTGGGGGCGCAGTTCCCTTGGATCAGGCCCGAAGGCAATAGGAGAGAATTTTGATCTGGCTGAGAGCGTGCCCTGCTATAGCGGTGGGCATAAAACTAGCGTTATGGGCAAGCCTTATCGCCCTTCTCGGATCAAGCGTTGCGATACATGAGGCGCATTGTGATGACGCCGTAACCGCAGATGTCTCGCCAAATACCGTGGTCCAGCTTCTCTCAAATAAGACACATAACGTTTCAAAAGACGTACTGAATGATCGCCTGATTGAGTTCCCGGTAAAGCGTATCAGTTTTGCAATCCTTTCGAGCCAAGGCAGTTCCGATATTGCCAATGACTTTGGTGCATTTATTCAGGAAGCCCGAAAACATAAAGTTGGTGTCGAACTTTATCCGGTTGATGCCCCAAAATTCGCGGATATCGTGATTTTATATGGCTCGCGGCCAGCGGCATTGTTCGACAAATATGCCTTAACAATCAACGACATAACGGCGATACAAGGTCAGCATTCGGATATGACGGATGAGGACCGTGGCAAGTTGTCCCAACTGCTTCAAACGACCGCTGAGCGTTGCTTGTC
Organism: Terriglobales bacterium; assembly: GCA_035563795.1. Taxonomy (GTDB): domain Bacteria; phylum Pseudomonadota; class Alphaproteobacteria; order Dongiales; family Dongiaceae; genus Dongia_B. The sequence goes on from DATMUQ010000758.1 coordinate 11,203, forward strand.
ATTTGCGACGGCTGCTGATTCGGTGAGGATACAGAAAGCGTTCATTTTTGTATCCAATGATAACTCGGCGGTGGCGGCTCAACATTGCCTTTCAAGAATGACATTGTCGGTATTAGGACTGTCGAGCGAGGTTGTAGGTGGGGACACAATAATGTCCCCGGATGTCAAGCAACCGATGCCAACCAAGACGGACTTTGTTGCTCTCCGCCTCTTATATGAAGATCCGACGCCGGGTAGACCAATTGGAGAGCTGCTGCGACGCCACCCTGAGATCAGGTTTTCGCCAAAGGCCATTTCAGATGCCAGTGCTGCTGGAAAGTCAGCGGGGAATCGCGATACAGTGAAACTTCTCCTTTCTCAGAATGTGCATGATCTCGTTCCCTCTCTCGAGAATGATCGCCTGATCCGTTGGCCTGCCGGCGTGGTCGCGTATTTCCTCATTGGCTCCAAACCGACGCCGCTGGTTGAGCAAACGTTCGCGGATGTTGAGAAGATCTTGCGCACCAACCACGCGGTCATCTCGTTGCAGAAGTCAGGCGATATTAAGGAAGCTGATATCGTTCTTATCTATGAAAGCAGCCCAGACAAGGGCTTCGCTAACCCAAACTACACCATGGCCGATATACTAGGGGTACCTGGTGCGGGGCAAACCGAGGATGAGCTGTCTCCACTGCGTCAGGCGCTGGAAGCCGAGGGCCATGAATGCTTTGCAATGAGGCAGTATAGTGGTAGCAGGCTGGCGAAGGAGATTGTCTTCATCTCCGACCGTCGTAACGAATTTCTAACCGAGCAGTGCGCCTACAGCATGGCTTTAGGCAGTCTTGGCCTGTCGAACATCGGTATTCTTGGCGAATCTGTGTTGCCTCCGAATTCTCGAATTAGCCGACCTTCAGAATCCGATAAGCTCGCGCTGCGAATTCTCTACCAGTCTGAAACACAAGGTGCAGAGACCGTTGGAGAAGCGATGAAGGCGGCCGATGTGGACGCTATCCTGAAGTAACAATGACAATGGGCTAATTCCTCATCTTGCTATTTGCGTCGACCGTCTTCATTTCATTGCCACTCTAAAACGATCTGGCTCTAGGGAACCTTGGCTTTAGCGACCAGGGCGTCGATATCGGCGCGGGAGAAGTTGCGCAGCTCCTCATAGGCCCGGCCGGAGACCTGCTTGTTGCCGGTGCCCTCGCCGGTCAAGGTATAAAGGCCGCCTTTCCAATAGAAGAGGAAGTAGAAGGGCGCGGCGGCGCTGCCATGCGGCGCCATGATGACGACGCTGTGCCGGTCGCTGCATCCGCGCACCTGCCAGGGCGTCCCGCCAAAGGTCATCGTGACGGGCGCGCCGCCACAATTGAGCGTCGCCCCCGATGATGGGGAGGCAGCAGCCGATGGGGATGACGAGGATGGCTGCACCGTCTGGCAGAACGCCGGGTCGGGCGTCAGCAGCCTGATGACAAGGAAGCCGAGAGAGGCGATGATCTGGATGTGCGAGGGACACATGATTGGATCACTTTCGGCAGTCAATCGACCCCGCCGACGATGTCATGTAGCTCCAATCCGACCGCGATGAGTTTAGCAGCTATCCGGACAGTTCGATAAGCTTCAATCAGGTCCGACAAGAAACATTGTCGGGCCCGCGTCAGGAAAATGTCGGGAGAGGACGCTTAGGAAAGGCTGGTTGCATGCGTCCCGGCTCCTATTGCAGCGGGAAATATTCCAGGTTGTCGAATTCGACGCGGGCATGATGGATGAGGGCCATTTGCGTGGGGTCGTAGATGGTGGCGCCGAAGACGGTGTCGCCGATCTCGCTTTCGCCGAGTGGCAGGATGATGCGCTCGCCGTGGCCGACCCGGTCGACATGGCGAAAGACGGCACCGTGGTCGCGGGAGAAGCAGGGCTCGGTTAGTATGCGGCGATGGCGCACATAGACCAGCGGATAACCTTCGCCAAGGAAGAACTCGTCCATCCTGGCGCCACGCAGGGAACGGCCGAAGGCTTCGCGGATCATCTCGCCGCAAAGCCGGCCGGTGAATTGCTCAGTGACGCGGTCATAGCGCCAGGCCCAGATCATCGGCAGGTGGCGGGCGAGGGCCATGGGATCGATGTCTCGCCAGGCCGGCATCAGTTTGGCGCCGCGAACGTCATTCCAATGGCGCGCCACGTCGCGCAGCCCGGGATGCGTGATCTGGGCAAAGAAGCGGTCGAAGGCTGCCTGACGGTCTGACATATCGTTCCGAGAATGATATTGATCCGCATGTCCGGCCACAAGATTGCCTCTGCCGAACCTGCCTTCAATTCTGTTCAGGCCTGAAACTGATAACGAACGGCCGCACCAGCTTAGTCCGGCCGTCCCCGCCGTCCCCCCTCCGCTCTTGGGCGCCTGGCCGTCGCGGCGACGGCTCGCTTTCTACCTCCACCGGGAGATCGACAGGAAAATATTGATCAAGCCGGAATGGAGCCGAAGGCTGCTCGTTATCTTGATATGATGTGAAGGGCTGTCATCAATAGGCGGTAGGATATATCCTGACTGGCCACGGCTCCATCCGTGCCAAGCCCATCGGGTAGGGGCGATTGTCGCGAAAAGTTTGACGGTTCATATTGCTCGACGGTTATCGGGAATGCCTGAGAAAGTAAGCCTGATTGGATCGATCGATGTCGCCAGGCAGCACATCGTGCAGCCGGTCACGCGGAAATTCCTCGATGTATATGCCGATCTGCTCCCTGCGCGACTTCCGATGCGCGCGGAAATGGGGCCGGAGCGTCTGGTCCAGTGCCTGCCCTATATGGCGATCATGGATTGCGGCGATCTGCAGGCGCCATTCTACCGTCTGGCAGGTACTATCTACTCGCAGTATTTTGGCACCAATCCGACCGGCCAGAACTATTTGAGCTATGTTCCGGAGCATCGGCATGCCGCCGTGAAGGAATCTTTCGGAACATGCCTGCATCAGCCTTGCGGCATGCTCATGAAAATTCTCGGCGCCTCGGCCGAGGGCCATGAGCGGATGACGGAGACGCTCGGCTTGCCCGTGGCCGATGATGCGACGGGGCTTGCCCGATTCATCTATTTGACCACTGTCGCGTTGGAGAACGTGGGCTGGACCGACGATGCCACGCTCTTTACCAAGCGCATAGACGTGTTGGAGCGAAAATTCCTGGATATCGGCTTCGGTACGCCGGCTACCTATCTTGGTATTGAGTTGTCACTGATTGACGCTTGAGGTGCCGGATATTCTGCCTAAAGTACAGCAATCAGCCGCCTGCCGCCTGAATCTGACAATCAGCGCGGCGACACGTCGACGGCTGTTTCAACCTTTTCCCCCGCCTTCTCCCGGAACCGACCAATCGACAGCCCGTCCAGTGGCGTTTCGCTCTTACCGTCAATGATGAGTTCACTCAGGACCGCGCCGACGGCGGGGCCGAGCTGGAAGCCATGGCCGCAGAAACCGAAGGCGTGAAAGAGGCCGGGATGGGTCTCGCTGGGACCGACGATGGGCGAGCCGTCGGGCGTGTCGCCATCGACGCCGCTCCAGCTGCGGATGACGGCGAGGCGGCCCACCAGCGGCACCAGTTTTGCCGCCGTCTCGGAAGTGCGGCGCATCACTTCGGGCAAAGGGCGCGAACGGTTGATGCCATCCTTGGCGCGACCCTCGCCGCCACCGAACAGGATATTGCCGCGCAGGGTCTGGCGCAGATAGAGATCGCCGCCGATGACGCCGATGACCGGCTTGATGCGATAGGCGGTGGGCTCGGTCACCATCACCTGCGGCACCTCCGGCGTCAGCATCACCGGTTCCTCGAACCAGGCGGAGACCGTCGCCGCCCAGGCGCCGGCCGCATTGACCAGGACGGGTGCCGCGAAATGCCTGCCATCGCGGCAGCGCAGGTGGAAATTGCCATTGGCGTACCAACCCTCGGCGACATCCGCATAGTCATGCAGGAAGGCACCGGCGGCTTCGGCGGCCGCTGCAAAAGCCGGCGCGACGAGGCGCGGATTGGCATGACCGTCCTCAGCGCAGAAGGTCGCCGCCACCACGCTCTCGCTGAGCCAGGGATAGAGGCGCCGCAATTCACCGGCGCCGATGAAATCGAGCTTCAGGCCCAGGACCTCGGCCACGCGGCGGTGCTCCAGCAGGAGGGCGATATCGGCCTCATTGCGGGCGAGACGCAAATGGCCGCTCGCCACAAATTCGCCGTCGATGCCGATGAGGCCGCTCAGCGATCCCCAGAGGCTGCGGGAACGGCGTGACAGCGGGATCTCGGCGGCGGCACGGCCATGCTGGCGCACGCCGCCGAAATTGACGGCACTGGCACGGATGCCAGGCTCGTCGCGCTCCAGCAGCACCGTCTTCTTGCCACGTTTGGCGAGATGCAAGGCGGTCGAGCAGCCGGCGATGCCGCCGCCGATCACCAGCACATCGCTCTTGATTTCGACGCGGCCGCTCATGCTTCAACCGGGACGTCGGTGGTTGTCGCTGTACTGTCTCCAGTTTCCTGACCCACGGCATCGGCCCGCACTTGATACGCGGCGGCCAGCGCCGCGACCGGCACCGGCTTCACCGGCGGCTGGCCGCGCAGGCGCCCGACGCTGTCGACGCTGACGCCGAGCTCGGCTGCCATCACTTCCGCCGCTGCCGCGGCACAGAGCCGTCCCTGGCAGCGTCCCATGCCGAGCCGGCAATAAGCCTTGGCACGGTTGAGGTCGCGCGCCCCGAGGACACCGCTGATGCCGCGGAGATCGCCGGCAGTGACATGCTCGCAGCGGCAGAGTATGACCTCGTCGGGAATTTCGGCAGCCGTTTCATTCGGGAAAGGGAAGGCGAGTTCCAAAGCGGCGCGGAACCTCTGCCATTTCTGCAGGCGCCGCAAGGCGGCATTGGGATCAAAATCGCCGAAGCCCTGGCCGTGATCGGAGAGCACGGCCGCGGCCGCAAGTTGTCCGCGCAGTTCCGCTGCATCGGCACCGAGAATGCCGGCGCCATCGCCGGCGAGATAAAGGCCGGGCCGCTCTTGCGCACGGCCATAGGCATCGGCAAGCGGCAGCCATTGGTGATTGACGCCGTCGAAACCGAAACTGGCACCGGCGAGATCAGCGAGCTGCGTTTCCGCCTTGAGGCCATAGCCGAAAGCGGCAGCGTCGCAATCGACTTCCAGCCGGTCGCCGCGATCGGAGATGAATTCCAGCATCCCGAGGTGCTGTTCTTCGCTGCCGTTTTCCGTCTTCAGTGCATGCGCGCGCAGCGGGCGGTAGCCATGCAGGATGCGGATCTTGTGGCGCTTCAGATAGGAGACGTAGTGCATGCCTTGGCGCAGCGCCTCAGGCATCGCCATCAGCTTGAAGAGCTGCGAGAAGGCGCCCAAACGCGGCCCGCTATTGATGACGGCAGCGATCCGCGCACCCGCTTTGGCATATTGATAGGCGGTGAGGAAGAGCAGCGGCCCGGTGCCGGCGAAGACCACCGAGCGGCCGATCGAACAGCCCTGATGCTTGAGGGCGATCTGCGCTCCGCCCAGGCTGTAGATACCAGGCAGGGTCCAGCCCTCGAAGGGCAGCACGCGGTCCATGGCGCCGGTCGCCAGGATCAGGGCGTCGAATTCGATGCGCTCGACGCCCTTCTCACCCAACACTTCCGCAGAATTGTCGATCAGATCGAAGACCAGGGATGACGGCCGGTAATCGACCTTGTCGCGGATGCGCTCAAAGCCCTGGAACAGGGCATTTGCCTTGGTCGCCAGGCTGCCATAAAGTGCGCTGCCCGAGCGGGTGAAACCGGCGACCTGGGGCGGCAGGCGATAGACCTGCCCGCCGATACGCGGTGCCTCATCGACCATGATGGGACGGACGTCGCGCGCAACCAGCAATTCGGCGGCACGCAGGCCGGCGGGGCCGGCGCCGACGATCAGCACTCGGGGCGTCATGAATGACCTTCCTCGGCAGGGTCGTCTTCCGCCATGTCTTCCGATGGGTCGCCTTCAGTTTTCCGCTCAGTTTCCGGTGCACCTGATGTCGCTTCAGGCGACGGGGCCGTTTCCGCCACGTCGTCAGGTACTGGCGGCTGCGTTGCAGTCGCGATGGCTGCTGCGGCGGTACCCGTAACGATCTCCAGCCCGGCGCGCACATAGGTAGAGCAGGCACGCAGCCGGTTGCCGTCGCTATCGCTGATCCAGCAATCCTGGCAAGCACCCATTAGGCAGAAGCCGCTACGTGGCTCATCGTCCACTTCATTGCGGCGCAGATGCGGCCGGTTGAGCAGGATCGCCGTCAGCAGCGTGTCGCCTTCGAGTGCCGGAATCCGGTCACCGTCGACGATGATCTCGATACGGGTCCGCTGCTGGTCCTGTAGACGCTGGAAAAGTCCCGCCATTGAGCCTCAGGCTCCGTTGCGCGGCAGGCGCACCAGTTTACCGCCAGTGTCGGCGGGATCGATGTTCGGTACCGCATCGGCCGGCTGGCGCGGTTCCAAAGTTGCCGGGATCAGGCCCTTGAGACGCGGATCGATGATGCGCTTCGTCACCTGCCGCACCGGCTTGAAGCCAGCCTTCTGATAGGTGGCGAGGGCGCGCGGATGATCAAGGCTGCAGGTATCGACCGTGACCTTCTCGGTACCCGGATAGGACCAAGCCTGGTCGACCGCCCAGTTCATGAAATACTTGCCGAGACCGCGGCCGATGAAGTCCGGCGCCAGGCCGAAATAATTGATGTTGATGACCGGCGCGTTCTTGCGGCCGAATTCGGCATAGCCCGCCGGCACGCCGCCGGCATGGATGACATAGATGTCGATCTCGGGGTCCCGGATCAGCGGCAGCAGGGTCGCATCGTCCATCTCGCGGCGCTCCCACCAGAACCAGGGCTCGCCGACGATGTTGTAGAGATAGCGGTAATAGCTGGCCGGCGGATTCTCCAGCTTGAGCAGCGCGTGATTGCCGAGCGGCATCGGCACGGTGGGCCGGGTCGGCCGCGTCGTCATCTCGAGATAGGTGATGACGACATCGAGCTTGGCCGCTTCCATTTCCGGCCGGTCGGCGTCGAGCCATTTCGCCATGATGCGGCGCGGCGTGTCCTCGTAGCCGAGCTCGTCATAGAAGGCCGCGACCTCCTCGTTCTCCAGGCGGATCATCAACTGGCATTTGACGATACCGCGCGCCGTCAGCCAGTTCTCGGCCAGCTCCATCAACTCGGCGCCATAGCCCTTGCGGCGATGTTTCTCCGCCACCGCCAGGCGATAGACCCAGCCGCGATGGCCGTCATGGCCGACCATGATGCTGGCGATGACAGCATCCTCGCCTTGCTCATCAAGGCTACCGAGATAGAGCTGGCAATCCGGCGCGCTGCTCATCCGGGCGATGTCGCGCTTGGGATCATTGAAGGTCTTGCTGAGGCCGGCTTCGTCCCACAAGGCGACGACGGCAGCGAAATCCGCCGCCGCATAGGGCCTGATCCGCATCAGACTCATTTAGCTGGCGCCGGCTCGACCGGCGTATCGCCGGGCAGGCCCCATTCGGCCCAGGAACCGTCATAAACCGCGACATCGCGATGGCCGATGAGATGCAGACCGAAAGCGAGCACGGCGGCGGTGATGCCGGAGCCGCAGGTGGTGATCACCGGCTTTTCGAGATCGATGCCGGCCTTCTGGAATTTTGTCCGCAGCTGATCGGCTGGCAGGAAAGTGCCATCGGTTGCGAGGAGCTGGTTATAGGGGAGGTTGCAGGAGCCGGGGATATGGCCGGCACGGCGACCCGGCCAGACTTCCGGTTCGGTGGCATTGAAGCGTCCGGCCGAACGCGCGTCCAATACCTGCTCGCGCCTGGTGGTGATATTGCGCAGCATCTGTTCCTTGTTGCGCACCTGGGTGTTGTCGAGCCGGGCGGTGAAATGCCGCTCACGGCTGATCGGCTCGCCGTCTTCGACACGGCGATCCTCGGCCAGCCATTTCGCAAAGCCACCATCGAGAATGGCGACATCCTTCATGCCGAAGATGCGGCACATCCACCAGACGCGGGCGGCACCCAGCATGCCGGTGCGGTCATAGACGACGACGCGGTTGCCATCGCCAATGCCGAGCTTGCGCAGGCGAAGCGAGAATTTCTCCGGTGGCGGCAGCATATGTGGCAGGCTGCTGCCAGTATCGGCAATCTCGTCGATCGGGAAGAAGATGGCGCCGGGGATATGCTGGGCGAGATAATCTGCGCGGGCATCCTTGCCCTGCATCGGCAGATAATAGGTCGCGTCGATCACGCGCAGGTCAGGCTGGGCCAGGTTGTCGTCGAGCCAGGCGGTGGAAACCAGGCTGTGGGGATTGCTGTAGCTCGCTGCCATGTTCGTTCCTGTTCTTCGCCGTCATGCCGCAGGTCTCTGCCGGAACCGATGCCGCCCGAAAGGGCGCCGCTCAGGCGTCCAGCAGGGTGATGTTGACGCGCCGGTTCATCTTGCCCTTGTTCTCGATCTTGGAAATCTCGACCCGACCGATCTCGCCGGTGCGTACCACATGGGTACCGCCACAGGGCTGCAGATCGATGTCAGCAATCTCGAGCAGGCGCACTTTGCCCTGGCCGCTCGGCGGCTTCACCGACATGGTGCGCACCAGTTCCGGCGTCGCCGCCATTTCCTCGTCGCTGATCCACCGCGCGCGAACGGCATGATCCGCAGCGACCAGCTTGTTGAGATCGGCGGTCAGCTGCTCCTTGTCGAGCGTCATCTCCGGCAGGTTGAAATCGAGC
>DATMUQ010000759.1:0-3604 GCA_035563795.1 Terriglobales bacterium
AGGCCGAGGCCGGTGCCGTGATGATTGCCCGCGACCATCGAGGATTCATTGGCATGGGTGACCTGGCCGAAAGGTTGCAACGCTACGGCGATATCCTCGCTGCTCATGCCGATGCCGTTGTCATTCACCATGACGGCGACATACTGATTTTCCAGCAGCTGGGCACTGACCAGGATGCGGCCACCCGGGCGGGTGAACTTGGCGGCATTGCTCAGCAGGTTGAGGATCATCTGGATGAAGCGGCGCCGGTCGACCATGACAAGCAGATTCTCATCCAAGGCGAGATCGATCTGCAACTCGCTGCGATTGACGATGGGCTGGGCCAGAATGGCGCAGTCGCGCAGCAGGGCCGCTACCGGAAAGCGTTCCAACTGCAGGCCGAGCCTGCCGGCCTCGATCTTGGAGAGATCGAGGAGATCATTGATCAGCGAGAGCAGCAGCGTCCCGGCATTGTGGATGAGGCCGGCATATTCGGTGTAGCGATCCAGCGCCTGGTCGCCGAGATGACGGTCGCGGATGATTTCGGCAAAGCCGAGAATGGCATTCAGCGGCGAGCGCAGCTCATGGCTGATTTCGGCAAGGAACGCGCTCTTGCTGCGGCTGGCCTCCTCGGCATCCAGCAGATGCTGCTCGGCGGCCGCCAGTTCGGCCTGTCGCCGCTTCAAGGCCGTGATGTCGGACAGGCTGACGATCACTGCCGGCTCGCCGTCATACCAGACGCTGTTGGCGGCAATCAGCACCTCGATCCGGCTGCCATCCGGGCGCCGCAGGCTGGCTTCCATCTGCTCGATCAATTCACCGCCGGTCAGCCGCTCCATCATGGCGCCGCTGCCGGCGATGGCTTCCAGCATCAGCCAGAGCGACCAGGGTGGCAGGGTGGTCAGGTCCATTTCCAGGCGCAGCAGGGAACGCGCCGCCAGATTGGCGCGCAGCAACAGCCCACTATCCCGTCGACAGACGATCATCGGCGCTGGGGAGCCCAGGGGGAGCAAGCTCACCGCTGAAAACGGCTCCGCGCCAAAGGTGAATTCATCCATTTTTAGTCAAATTATTCCGATGGTTAGCCCACAAAATCGAGCGAACGTAGTGAATTAGGTGTGGCGTGTTTGCCAGCCTATTACTAGTTCTCACTTTTTCAAATACGCACATAAAAATGTGCGATAACGCAAATATAGAATCGCTCTAAACTTTGCTGTGACCGTATTCCTCGACAACGATTAATCCAGCTAAGCGCCACCGGCATTAGGCAGCGAATCCAGGCTGGCGCGCCCGCGAATCACCGCACGCGGAATACGGTGGAAATGGCGACGCGGGTTGGCTAGTTTGGCGCCGCCGCAGGAGGGAAGCTGGTCACCGCACCGGCCGTCAGGCCGAAGCGCGCCAATCCAGCGCTGCCCCCGCAACTGTAGGACCATCCGCTGAGCCAGCTATCTGGCTTGCAACCGGAAGATCGAGCCACTGGCGCGCGAGCGCTGGGAAGGCGGTTCCGGCAGTCCGGGAGACCGGACGGTGGTCGAGCCAGGAAACCTTGGCGGTGCCGATGCAACTCAGCCACCTCGGTGGGAGGGAGAGACTGATCGATGTCGCTGGGGCCGACCCGACTCGATTATACGACCATGCCAGGAATGCTGCCGCCGGTGACGCTGGTCCTCGGTGGCGCGCGTTCGGGCAAGAGCCGTTTTGCCGAGCAATTGCTGGACCGGGTGCCGCGCAACCGCGCCTATCTGGCGACTTCCGAAATTTTCGATGACGAAATGGCCGAGCGTGTGCGCCTGCACCGGGCCCAGCGGGGCGAGAACTGGCGCACCATCGAGGAGCCGCTGGCGATGGCCGAGACCCTGGTCCGGGAAACCGAGAGGGGCGATGCGATCCTGGTCGACTGCCTGACCCTCTGGCTCAGCAATCTGATGGGCGCCGAGCGCGACATCGCCGCGGAAACGGCGCGGCTGGTGGGCTGCCTGCCGCAATTGGGCGGGCCCGTCGTCTTCGTTAGCAATGAAGTGGGCCTTGGCATCGTTCCCGACAATGCATTGGCCCGCCGGTTCCGCGATCATGCCGGTCGCCTCAACCAGGCCGTCGCCGCTGCGGCGGATCAGGTCTTTTTCATCGCCGCGGGCCTGCCGCTGCGTCTCAAGTAATGAATGAGAAGGTTAGAAACATGAGCACGAAAATCCCCGCCACCGTGGTGACCGGCTTCCTCGGCGCCGGCAAGACCAGCCTCATTCAGAACCTGCTGAAGAACGCCAATGGTCGTCGTATCGCCCTCATCATCAATGAGTTCGGCGAAACCGGCGTCGACGGCGAGATCGTCAAGGGTTGCAAGATCGAGGGCTGTCCGGAAGAGAATATCGTCGAGCTCGCCAATGGCTGCATCTGCTGCACCGTCGCCGACGATTTCGTGCCGACCATGCAGGCGCTGCTCAATCGCCCCAATCCGCCCGAGCACATCGTCATCGAGACCTCGGGCCTGGCGCTGCCGAAGCCGCTGGTGCGCGCTTTCAACTGGCCGGAAGTGCGGACCCGCGTCACCGTCGACGGCGTCATCGCCGTGGTCGACGGACCGGCGACGGCCGCCGGCCGTTTCGCCGAAGACCCGGCGGCGGTCGATGCCCAGCGCGCCACCGATGAGAATCTCGACCATGACAGCCCGCTCGCCGAGCTGTTCGAGGACCAGATCAACTGCGCCGATCTCATTGTCCTCAACAAGACCGATCAGATGAGTGCCGCCGACCGCAGCGCCGCGGAAGAAGCGATCAACAAGGAATTGCAGCGTCGCGCCAAGATCTTGCCGGCCCAGTTCGGCGAGATCGATCCCGCGGTTCTGCTCGGCCTCGGCGCCGGCGCGGAAGACGATCTCGAAAGCCGCCCGTCGCATCATGATCTCGAAGCCGAGCATGACCACGACGATTTTGAGAGCTTCCACCTCGACCTGCCGCAGCTTTCCTCGCCGGACCAACTGCTCAAGAAACTGCTACCGGTGATCGAGCGCCACGACATCCTGCGCGTGAAGGGTTTCCTCGACGTTGCCAACAAGGATATGCGCCTAGTGCTGCAAGGCGTCGGCAGCCGCGTGCAGCATTACTATGACCGCGCCTGGGAAGCCGGCGAACGGGGTGGGCGTCTGGTCGTCATCGGCCTCAAGGGCCTCGACCGCGCGGCCATCACCCGCGATCTTGCGCTCTAAGCAACCGGCTTCGGGAACGCGGCGCGATCATGCATCTTTTGGCGGCCAAGCCCGGTATCATCACGGATGGGACGGAGGCGATCGATCTCGGCCAGACGCCGGGCGATATCGTCATCCTGAGCGCCGCCGATACCGAGCTTGCCTGCCTCTCTGCGGCGCAAGCGGGCCAGGCGGCGCATGCTCCCAGCCTGCGTCTCGCCAGCCTGCTGCAGCTCAGCCACAATCTCAGCATCGACACCTATGTCGAGGACATCATCGCCCAGGCGAAACTGGTCGTCATCCGCGTGATCGGCGGCGTGCGCTACTGGCCCTATGGTGTCGAGCAGGTAGCGGCGATCTGCCGTGAACGGGGAATCCAGCTCGCGTTTCTGCCGGGCGATGATCAACCCGATCTCGAACTTTCCGAACAATCGACCCTGC
>DATMUQ010000760.1:0-6715 GCA_035563795.1 Terriglobales bacterium
CGCCGTCATTACCGATGCGCGCAGCCTGCTCGCAGCGATGAACCAGGCCGCCGATGCGCCGTCGTCATCCGACACGCCCGCCCCGGCTGACGGCGCGGGGGAGCAGAGCGTGTCGCTGAACGGCTTGTCGCAATTGCTCGACCAGGCGGAAAGTACCCTGACGGCCAAGATCTATGCCGTCGGGCAGCAGATCGCCGGCATCGCCCCCGCCACCAGTCAACCCGCCGAGCAACCTGGGGCCGGCGACACCCCGGCTGCCCAGCGGCTAGGCCTCGATCTCAAGACCTGAATTTTTTCAGTCGCTTAACTGGCGGACAAGCTGACGGGTGGGGTTCTCCTTCTCCTGGCCACGCCCAGTCGCGAGAGCAGCCCTTCTTAAGCTTCGATTAGGAATTTCATCTGCAATATGTTAGCATCCTGTCCGTTCGGGCCCAGAAGGGGCCATTGCCCAAAAAGGGGCCGTCGAGGTGTTGCCATGTTGGAAGCCCATGGTTTGCTGCAGCTGACGATGCGGAGCGAGACCGCCCGCATTCAAGCGCAGTTCATTGCCCGCAACAGTTCCCACAATGCTGCCACCAAACCGGCCGACGATGCCGCCGGCAGCATAAGTACTGGCAGTACGGGCAGCAGCAGTTCGGGAACGAAATCCGCCATCACCCTGCCGAAGGGCGCGACCACCGGGCCGATGAAGGAATTCTGGCAACGCGCCGCTGACAAGGCAGCGGAAAATGCCCCCAGCGCCGACACCCTGAAGAAGCTGCAGGACGCATCGAAAGACGACAACAAGGAGATCGCGGCGCAGAAGATGCAGCAGGCCAAGTCCAAGCTGCAATCGCTGCGGCTGCAGGCGCAACTGGCGGCCGCCAGCGGCGACAAGCAGCAATTGCGTCGCCTGGCCCAGGAAGTAGCCGCCGCCGCCCGCGACGTCGCCTCCGCCGCGCATGATTTTGCCGGCAGCGTGGTCGATAGCGTCAGCGGTGACAGCGCATCGGTACCGCTGACCACGACAGGCGGCGATGGGACATCGGAAGGTGAGTCAGGTGAAACGGGGGATACCGGTGCCGCATCGGGCCCGAGCGCCGAAGGCTCCGCCAACCCTGCCGGGTCCACGACCGGAGCAGCCGCATCGCCGGACACGACGCATGAGACCGCTGGCCGTTCCCCTGCCGCTGGCAACACCGAGGCTGGGACCCCGGCCAACCCGTCAACCGATAACGATCCCCTCGGCACGGCTTTGCAGGCGAAAGCGACGGATAAGAACGCCCCGCTTTATGCCCAGGACCCGCCGCAGGACGGCGACAAATTCGCCTGGGGCCAGAAGGCCCTGAACAGCCTGTCCACCGATGCCAATAATGCGATGTCACAGGCACGCGGCCTGCTCGCCTTCATCGCCACACTTGTCCGCGGCAAGCGGAAATCCGGCGAAGGCAACGAAGACGATCGTTTCTTCAACGAACTTCAACGCATGGTCGATGACGCTCAGGCTTCGGTCAACCATGACATCTCCGGCGCCAGCCAGGAGCTGGTGGCCGATCAGACCGCGGCTGCGGATGCCAGCGCCGGGCTGGGCACCGGTGACGGCAGCAGCAGCCAGTTCGGCATCGAAAGCATCACGATGACGACTCAGGTGACGACCACCGCCGTCTTCCTCAACATCACCACTTGATCCTGCCGCCTGCGCCGCTGAAGATGGCGGTCCTACCAGGTTTGATCCTTGTTGCTTGAGCGGATCAGGCTGTCGCTGCTGGTCTAGAACGGCGTTAACCAAACACGCCAAAATGCCCGAAAACGCAGGAAAATTTCGCGAAAATGCATAAGCCGGACGCATTCGGGCAAGTCCGGGGGTGTCGTTGACACGATCATGTCACGCCCTTATTGTGCGCCTGCGAAATTTGGGCCGGCTGCAAAAGCCGGCTGCTCACGAGCGGGGAGCGGTCCGGATGGCCCGGCAGGCAACAGGTCGCATGCCAAGTACGATCTTGGATCGGCGATCTTGAGCCCAAAGCCATGCGGGACGCTGGCAAGTGTTGAACCTTCTATGAACCGAGATGCGAAATGAAAGTTCTGGTCGCAGTTAAGCGGGTCGTCGATTACAACGTGAAAGTCCGCGTCAAGGCGGATGGCACGGGCGTCGAGACCGCCAATGTGAAGATGTCGATGAACCCCTTTGACGAAATTGGCGTCGAAGAAGCGGTACGTCTGAAGGAAGCCGGCAAGGCCACGGAAGTAATCGCCGTGTCGCTCGGGCCGGTGCAGTGCCAGGAGACGATCCGCACTGCGCTCGCCATGGGTGCCGATCGCGGCGTCCATGTGCAGACCGATGTCGAATTGCAGCCGCTGGCCGTCGCCAAGCTCCTGAAGGGCGTGGTCGACAAGGAACAGCCGCAGATCTGCATCCTTGGCAAGCAGGCGATCGACGACGACGCCAACCAGACCGGCCAGATGCTGGCGGCCCTGCTCGGCAGCGCCCAGGCGACCTTTGCCTCGAAGCTGGTGCTGAACGACAATGGTACGGCGAATGTCACCCGCGAAGTCGATGGCGGCCTCGAGACCATCACGGTCAAGCTGCCCTTCGTGCTGACCACCGATCTCCGCCTCAACGAGCCGCGTTATGCTTCGCTGCCGAACATCATGAAGGCGAAGAAGAAGCCGATCGATACGCTGACGCCGGAACAGCTCGGTGTCGACGTCGCCCCGCGTCTGAAGACGCTGAAGGTCACCGAACCGGCCAAGCGTCAGGCCGGTATCAAGGTGAAGTCGGTCGACGAGCTGGTCGACAAGCTGCGCAACGAAGCCAAGGTCATCTGACGGGAAGCGATCTCGGCGCGCCCCAGCGGCTGCGCCGGTACCGTGCCCCCATCAAGTTGTTGAGGATCAATCCATGAGCATTCTCGTTATCGCTGAGCATGACAATGCCAAGCTGAATGCTGCCACTTTGCACGCGGTGACTGCCGCGCAGAAGATCGGCGGCGACCTCCATATCCTCGTCGCCGGCGCCAATGCCGGTGCCGTGGCCGATGAAGCCGCCAAGGTCGGCGGCGTTGCCAAGGTGCTGCTGGCGGATGATGCCGTCTATGGCAACCGCCTTGCCGAGAACCTGGCGAAGCTGGTTGTCGGCCTCGCCGGCAATTACAGCCATGTCCTGGCGACTGCGACTGCGACCGGTAAGAACGTGCTGCCGCGCGCGGCCGCTCTGCTCGACGTGCAGCAGATCTCCGAGATCACCGGCGTTGAAAGCGCCGACACCTTCGTCCGGCCGATCTATGCCGGCAATGCCCTTGCCACGGTGCAGTCGAGTGACAAGGTGAAGGTCATCACCGTCCGCGCCACCGCCTTCGACGCTGCCCCCGCCACCGGCGGTTCGGCCAGTGTCGAGAAGGTCGCCGCCGCGGGTGATGCTGGTCTCTCCAGCTTCGTCGGCCAGGAGCTGGCCAAGTCGGAGCGTCCGGAACTCACCTCGGCCCGCGTCGTCGTCTCCGGCGGCCGCGGCATGCAGAACGGCGACAACTTCAAGCTGCTCGACGCCCTCGCCGACAAGCTGAACGCCGCCGTCGGCGCCAGCCGCGCCGCGGTCGATGCCGGCTTCGTGCCCAATACCTATCAGGTCGGCCAGACCGGCAAGATCGTCGCCCCCGAGCTTTACATCGCGGTCGGCATCTCCGGCGCCATCCAGCATCTCGCCGGCATGAAGGACAGCAAGGTGATCGTCGCCATCAACAAGGATGAAGACGCACCGATCTTCCAGGTGGCCGATTATGGTCTCGTCGCCGACCTGTTCCAGGCGGTGCCGGAATTGACCAACGCGATCTCCAAATAAGAACGAATGAAGCGGCCGGGAATCAGAATTCCCGGCCGTTTTTGTCTGCTACAACTGAGGTAACTTGCGATGATTGAGAAGGTTGGCGTCATTGGCGCGGGTCAGATGGGCAATGGCATTGCCCATGTTTGCTCGCTGGCGAAGATCGACGTTACCCTGATCGACGTCAATGAAGCGCAGCTCAAGAAGGCGCTGGAGACGATCGACCACAACATGGCGCGTCAGGTCAAGCGCAACGCCATCACCGAGGACGACCATCAGTCGGCCTTGAAGCGCATCAAGACCGGCCAGAGCTTCGATCTCTTCAAGGATTGCGACTTCGTCGTCGAAGCCGCCACCGAGAAGGAAGAGGTCAAGAAGGAGATCATGAAATCGCTCTGTCCGGTGCTGAAGCCGGAAGCGATGATTGCCTCCAACACCTCCTCGATCTCGATCACCCGTCTTGGTGCCGCGACGGACCGCCCGGCCAAGTTCATCGGCATGCATTTCATGAACCCGGTGCCGCTGATGCAGCTGGTGGAGCTGATCCGCGGTCTCGCCACCGATGACGAGACCTTCAATGCGGTGAAGCAGCTTGCCGAGCGCCTGGGCAAGACTACGGCGACCTCGGAAGATTTCCCGGCCTTCATCGTCAACCGCATCCTGCTGCCGATGATCAATGAGGCCGTCTACACGCTCTATGAGGGTGTCGGCTCGGTGGATTCGATCGATACCGCCATGCGGCTCGGCGCCAACCATCCGATGGGCCCGTTGGAACTCGCCGATTTCATCGGTCTCGATGTCTGCCTTGCGGTCATGCAAGTGCTCTACGACGGCCTTGCCGACAGCAAGTACCGCCCCTGCCCGCTGCTGGTGAAATATGTCGAAGCCGGCTGGTATGGCCGTAAGGCCGGCCGCGGTTTCTACGATTACAGCGGCGAGAAGCCGGTCCCGACCCGCTAACGCTTGCTGGGCTGATAAAAAGGGCGCGCTTGCAAAAGCGCGCCCTTTTTCCTTGTCCGCCTTGCGGCCCGGATTACTCCGCCTAGAAGATCACTCGGCGCAGGGATCGAGGATATTCGTCGGCACGGTGCCATCCTTGGCAAAATCATCCAGCGCCGCGAGCGGCTTGCCGCAATTCCATTTGTTGTCACCGGTGAAGCGCGCCACCACCTTGCCTTCCGGCGTCACCAGAAGGCTGGTCGGCAAAGACTGGATGCGCACCTGATGGTCGATGGCATGGTTGACGTCCAGCAGGACCGGCAGGTTCTGCAGCTGGTATTTCTTCATGAAGTCCTCGACGGCGCCCATATTCGGCTCGTCAACGGCAACAGTGACGACGGCGAACCGGTCACTGCCCAGCTTGGCCTGCAAGCGATCAAGCGACGGCATTTCAGCAACACAGGGCGCACACCAGGTGGCCCAGATATTGAGTAGCAGCGCCTTGCCCTTATAGCGGCCGAGATCGACATCGCCCTGGCTGTCACTGATGACGACGCCGGCGAGGCTCGGCTGGGCCTCGATCGGCTCGAAGCGGCCGATGACCGGCGACGGCTCGGAAGCGGCATTGCCGGCGACGCTGGAACTGGTCGCAGGCAGGCTTGGTGCATCTTCCGAGGGTGTCGCCTTGAACAGGAAGAAATAGCCGCCGATGGCGGCGGCCAGCAGCAGGACGAAAACGGTCAGAATCGGCAAAGTGCGTTGCAACAGGCGGCTCCTCGGATGGCTCCTTGCGGGGTCGATCGGCGGTGGTATGCCTTTGACAGGCTGCGCGTAATGGAATGGCCCGCAGGCCGTCATGGTTCCACAACCGGCCTCTCGATATAAGGGCTTGGGCCGGCTTTGCCAACCTGCCCTCAAGCCGCAGAGCAGGTCCGGAAAAGAGGGACCGGGCCGGTCGGATGGCACTGCCGCAACTATGGCGATATGGCGACAAACCGGTTAAAGTCGCGGCAATTCCGGTGTCGGACAGGCACCCAATTGCCCGTTGAAAGGACCATGCGGTCACCATGAGTACCAAGTCCCCGTCTGCTCCCGCCTCCGCCGGGGCTGAAACCGATGCCAATGCCATGTGGGGCGGGCGGTTTGCGGCCGGCCCGGCCGCCATCATGCAGTCGATCAATGCCTCGATCGATGTCGACAAGCGGCTTTATGCCGAGGACATCCAGGGCTCGAAGGCGCATGCCGCCATGCTGGTGCAGCAGGGCATCCTGACCGCCGCCGATGGCGCCGCCATCGCCAAGGGGCTGGACCAGGTCAAGGCCGAGATCGATGCCGGCCAATTCGTCTTCAAGACAGCGCTGGAAGACATTCACATGAATGTCGAATCGCGGCTCAAGGAATTGATCGGCGAGGCGGCCGGACGTCTTCACACCGCCCGTTCGCGCAACGACCAGGTGGCGACCGATTTCAAGCTGTGGACCCGCCGCGCTGTCGACGAGGTGAGTGCCGCCTTGCGCGATCTGATCACAGCTCTGCTCGCCCGGGCCGAAGAACATGCTGCCACCGTGATGCCGGGTTTCACCCATCTGCAGCCGGCCCAGCCGATCACCTTTGGCCATCACCTGATGTGCTATGTCGAGATGTTTGGCCGCGACCTCGGCCGCCTCGGCGATTGCCGCACCCGTCTCAATGAGAGCCCGCTCGGGGCCGCGGCCCTGGCCGGTACGTCCTTCCCGATCGACCGCCATGCCACGGCCAAGACGCTGGGCTTCGACCGCCCGACGGCCAATTCGCTGGATGCGGTTTCCGATCGTGATTTCGCTTTGGAATATCTCAGCGCCCTTTCCATCATGTCGGTGCATCTGTCGCGTATCGCCGAAGAGATTGTCATCTGGATGAGCGACGGCTTCCGCTATATCAGTCTGAGCGATGCCTTCACCACGGGCTCCTCGATCATGCCGCAGAAGCGCAACCCGG
>DATMUQ010000761.1:0-2105 GCA_035563795.1 Terriglobales bacterium
TCCGGGAAATAGTCGTGTCCCGCCTTGGTCAGCAGCCAGAAGCGCTTCGGCCGGCCGACGCCGAGCTTGCGGTCCTCATGGGCAACGAGGCCGCGTTCCAGCAAGGTGGCAAGGTGCTGGCGCGCGGCAACCGGCGTCACCTTGAGATATTTGGCGAGGGTTTCGGCATTCTGGGCGCCCTTGGTTTTCAACAGGCGTAGGATGCGGGCTGTGCTGCGTTGCGTCATGAGCGGATAGTGGCATGGTTAGTTTAATAAGAAAAGTATTTGCTTATTAAATTTTCAAGCTCTAGCACTGATCCTGGTGAGGGAGCAAAACATGCTAGTTGCGAGTGACGAGAAGCTGCAGGAGACCCGGCGCAAGGTCAGTTGGATCGACCTGCTGTTCGGCAGCAAGGCGCGCATCACCTGGACGATTTCCATAGGTTGCGCCATCCACGCCTTCGGCTGGTTCCTTGTCTCGACCATCATGCCCAGCGTCATCCTGCAGCTCGGTAAGCCGCAGCTGCTGAGCTGGGGCACGACGGCCTTTCTCGCGCTGTCGATCCCGGGCAGCGCCAGCGCCGGTTATCTGAAGAACCGTTTTGGCATTCGCCCTGTTCTGATGGGTGCGGCATTGACGGTGATCGCCGCCACCAGCCTTGGCCTGGTTGCACCCAATATGACGGTCTTTCTCCTGGCCCGCGCCATCCAGGGTTTGGGCGACGGCATGGTGCTCGCCTTCTGCTACATCATCGTCAGCGAAGCGCTGGAGCCGCAGGAGATGAATCCCGCCTTCGGCATCCTGGCTGTGGTCTGGGCCGTCGCCACGCTGATCGGCCCCGGTCTTGGCGGACTGCTGACGGACTGGTTCTCCTGGCGCATGGCCTTCATGCCGATGCTGGTTCTCTCGGTCCTGCTGCTGATCCTCGTCGCCTCAGAAAGGCGCATCGCCCGCCCCGCGGTGAGTGACAAGGCCGGGCTGCCGCTGGGACGGCTGGCCACCCTCGCTTTGGCGATCGGCGCCGTCTCGGTTGCCGGCGCCGGTGAGACCGGTGCCTTCGCCGTCGTGCTGCTCGCCGCTGCTCTCGCCCTCATCCTCTATTGCTTCCGCCTCGACCATCGCAGCGCCCAGCGCCTATTTCCGCAGCATCTGCTGTCGCTGCGCCGCATCTCGGCCCTCGGCATCTGGATCCTCGGCTTCATGTTCGCGGCGGATTCCGGACCGCCCATCTACATGACCTATTTCGTGCAGGTGGGGCATGGCACCTCGGTCTTCTTTGCCGGACAGTTCGCCGCCATCACGGCGCTGGCCTGGTCGGTCTCGGCAATCGCCGTCAGCCATCGCGGCGGGCGTTTCGGGCGGGCAATGCTGCTGACCGGACCAAGCTGCCTGCTGATCGGTTTCACCGCGCTGACCTTGTGGCAGCATCTGCCATTGCCGCTCAGCGGCATCGCTTTGATGGTAATCGGCTCCGGCTTCGGACTCAGCTACGCTTTCTTCACCGAGCAGATCATCGCCCATGCGCCGGAGAATGAGCGCGACGTCACCGCCGGCGCCATTCCTACCCTGGAGAGCATCTGCGCCGCCTTCGGTGCCGCCACCGCCGGTCTCCTCGGCAATCTCGCCGGCTTTGGTGGCTTTGGCGCCAGCGACATTCCGCCGGCGGTGCCGCTGACGGTGTTCGGTGCCAGCGCCCTCGGCTCCGCCTTCATCCTCTATTGCGCCTGGCGTTTCTGGCGCCAGGTCCGCGCAATGCCGCGCTCATGAGCTTGTGCCGATGAAGTCTTCCTGAGCCCGCTCTCCGTGACAGGTATCGGGTGCAGGCGGCTTCATCGGCGCAACACCCGCTAGATCGTCAGGCCATCCACCGTGCCGTGCCGGAGACACGGATCGAGCTGCCCTTGGCTGCGGGGATTTCCGCCCGCAGTTTCGAGCGCATGCCCATATCCTCGCCCTGGACGATGTCGATGGCACCGCCATGCGGCCAGCCGATATCGCGGAGATAACCGCCAAAGGCCGCCGTCGCCGCACCGGTCGCCGGGTCCTCATAGATGCCGCCCGAGGCAAAGGGATTGCGGGTGTGAAAGAGGCGCGGTGCTTCGGCGTAAGCGATGATGATCGTC
>DATMUQ010000762.1:0-2111 GCA_035563795.1 Terriglobales bacterium
GGCCGATCCGTTCCTCGACGCTGGGATGGCTGTGATGAACCGCCATATAGAGCGGGTCCTGGGCGAGGGCGGTCGCGTTGTTGCGCTGCAGCTTCATCAGCGCCTGGGCGAGATCGCCGGCATTGCTCATCTTTGCCGCAAAGGCATCGGCCTGGAACTCGTCGCGCCGCGAGAGATGGTTGAAACCGGCACGCAGCCAACCGGTGACGAAGGGCGAGACCATGAAGAAGAGCAGCAGGACGGCAACCGGCATCTCGGTGAAGAGCGATTGCTGCAGCGAGAAGACGCCGTAGAACCAGTCCTGGCCGGCGAGCCAGCCGAGCAAAGCAAGCATGGCGAAGGAGCCGGCCGCCAGGATGGTGAAGCGCTTCTGCAAATGGCCATGCTTGAAATGGCCGAGCTCATGGGCGATCACCGCCTCGATCTCGTCAGTGTCGAGCTGCTCCAGCAGGGTATCGAAGAGGACGATGCGCTTCACCGCGCCGAAGCCGGTGAAATAGGCATTGGCATGGGCCGAGCGCTTGCTGCCATCGACCTTGAAGATGCCGCTGGAGCGGAAGCCGCATTTCTGCAGCAGCGCCTCCAGCCGGTGGCGCAGCAGGTCGCCATCGAGCTTTTCGTATTTGTTGAACAGCGGGGCGACGAACTTCATGGCGAAGACGGCGATGACATTGACCGCCATCCAGATCGCCCAGGCATAGATCCACCACAGGCCGCCCGCATGGCGCATGGCATAGTCGATGAGCCAGAGCAGCGGCGCGCCGATCACCACGGTGAGGCCGAGGCCCTTCAGCCGGTCCAGCACGAACGTGCGGAAGGTCATGCGGTTGAAGCCGAAACGCTCTTCCAGGACGAAGTGCCGGTAGAGGCCGAAGAGGAGATCGACGAGACCGCTCAGCACCATGAAGGCGCCGACCAGGGCAAGCGTGCCGGCATAACCGGTGAAACGCGCGCTCACCTCGCTATAGAGCAAGGCAAAACCGCCAGCATAGGCCATCAGGATGACGAACAGGCCGTTGATGCCGAGGGACAGGGCTTCGAGCTTCGCCTTGGCGATCGCATAGGTGCTGGCGCGCTGGTGTTCCTCGAGCGAGACCTTGCCGGCAAAGGCGGTCGGCACGCTGCCGTCATGCCGGCGCAGATAGGCGATCTGCCGCCGATCGAGCCAGAGGTCGAAGGCGATGGCGGTCAGGGTCAGCAGGAGGAAGACGAGGGTCATCTGGTTACAGTCATCTGGTTACAATGGTCATAAAGGCGGCAGGGATGATCCCGGCATTCATCCCAGGGCTTGTTTTTGAAAGATAGGTTGAAACAGTATGGCCTGAAAGGGGCAGATCGCCCGAAATCGCCTGGACAGGCGAATCTTCAGCGAGAGGGGAATATGCGGGTGATCAGAATATGGGGAATCGGGCAGCACGCCTCGGGCCATCGACTGGTCGACCGGCAAAGGGCGGTGGCCCGCCGGTCTTGGCTGTCCTCATTGAGCGCGTCTCTCGCCTTGCTGACGGTTTTCGCTCTCCTGCTGGCGTCACTGCCGGCCGCCCGCGCCGACACGGTGCTGACCATCGATATCGGCGCGACCCATCTGACGCTCGACCGGCAGACGTTGCTGAAGCGGCCGGATATCCGCCGCGTCACCATCACCTCGGGCGATGAATATCCCCAGCCGATGACCTATCAGGCGGTGCCGCTCGCCAGTCTCCTGGCCGACATGAAGATCCCCGTCGACAGCGTGATCGAGACGGTCGCCTCGGACGGCTTCGTGGCGCAATTGCCGCTCGATCTCGTCAGCAACACCGATCCCGCCAAGGCGGTCGCCTATCTCGCCGTCGAGGAACCGGAGCATCCCTGGCCACTGCTCCCTGGCAACAAGGTCAATCCCGGTCCCTATCGCCTGGTCTGGCTGGGCAAGGGCGTCGCCAATATCCGCAGCGAGCAATGGCCCTATCAGGTGATCCGGCTGGAAGCCAAGGAGGCGCCGGCCAAGAGATGGCCGGGCCTCGCCGTTGCCGCGAGCGTGCCGGCGACTGATCCGATCCGCGCCGGCCAGGCGGTCTTCGTGACGCAATGCCTGACCTGCCACAAGCTCAATGACGCCGGCAGCGCCGATG
>DATMUQ010000763.1:0-2567 GCA_035563795.1 Terriglobales bacterium
GAAGTTCGTCATGGATGCCGACCAGCTCGGCATGATGCAGACCCTGGCGAAGGGCGTGGATCTCAGCGAGAACGGTCAGGCCTTGAGCGCCATCCGTGAAGTTGGTCCGGGCAGCCATTTCCTTGGCTGCGCCCATACCCAGGCGAATTTCGAGACGGCCTTCTACCGGTCGAACATCGCCGACAACAACAGCTATGAGCAGTGGGAAGCGGAAGGGGCGCAGGATGCTGCCCAGCGCGCCAACAAGATCGTCAAGCGCATGCTGGGCGATTACGAAGCTCCGGCTCTGGATCCGGCGATCGATGAAGCGCTGAATGAATACATGGCGAAGAAAAGAGCTGCGGTTCCCGATAGCAACGTCTAAAAGAGACCTGATCTTTTTTGCAAGAGAAGATCGGATAACGGCAAACGGCCCTGGAAGCGATTCCAGGGCCGTTTGTTTATCTAGCTTTCAAGCCTACTGAGATACCGCTGACGTTGCGTCGGCCCTGATCAAGTCGGGTTATCGAGGCTGAAGACGCCTTCCTGGTCATCATAGGAGAAGGTCTCGCCGTAGCGGCCCCAGCTGATGATGGCGCGCAAGGTCTGCTCCGCCGCCTGGGTTGTCATATGGTCCTCGAGCTCGTCGAGGAAACGGCTCTTCGGGGCGCGGTGGCTTTCGCGTTCGTCCAGCACCCGGCGCACATGGGCGGCGAGCGGAACATAGGCCAACAGATGCTTGGCGAAGATCTGCTTGCGGTCGTCGACCTCGGAATCGGCGAACAGCTTGCCTTCCTCGGTCAGATGGATGTCGCCGCCTTCCAGCTCGACGAAGCGCATCATCTGCAGGGTTTCCGCCACCGGGAACAGATCGTCGATCTCCATATGCAGGCTGTCACCGATTTCCGGCAAGTCAGCGCGGCCGTTATAGGGTGGTGCCGCCACTTCCTCGATCAGGCCGGAAAGCGAGTTCGTGGAGACATGCGGCATGATATTGCCGATGCCAAGGCCAGGGAATTTCTGCTCGATGGTGCCGGCGCGGGCGGCTTTCTGTTCCGCCCGCTTGGCGGTCATCTCCACATAGATGCGCTCCACCAGATCGCGGAAGCGCGGATCCAGGCGGTCGCGTGGCTGCGGAATATCGACCTTGATCTCGGTGACGACGCGGCCGGGATTGGAGGAGAAGACCAGGATGCGGTCGCACATCAGCACCGCTTCCTCGATGTTATGGGTGACGAGGATGGCGCCCTTCAGCGGCAGTTGCCCTTCGGCCCACAGTTCGAGCAAATCGGTACGCATGGTCTCGGCGGTCAGCACGTCGAGCGCCGAGAAGGCTTCGTCCATCAGTAGGATATTGGGGTGGACGACGAGGGCGCGGGCGAAGCCGACGCGCTGGCGCATGCCGCCGGAGAGCTCGCGCGGATAGGCGGATTCGAAGCCGTCGAGGCCGATCAAGTCGATCGCCGCCAGCGAGCGCTTGCGGATCTCGTCCTCATCGAGGCCGAGCGCCTCCAGACCGAGCTGCACGTTCTGCAACACGGTGAGCCAGGGGAAGAGGGCGAAGCTCTGGAACACCATGGCGATGCCACTGGCGGGGCCATTGACCGGCTTGCCGAGATAGTTGACCTCGCCGCCATTCGGCTGGGAGAGGCCGGAGATGATGCGCAGCAGGGTCGACTTGCCGGAGCCGGAGCGACCGAGCAGGCCGACGATCTCGCCTTCGTTCAGGCGCAGATTGACGTCGTCGAGCACCAGCAATTCGCCGCCATCGGCCTTGCGGAAGGCGCGGCGGATATTCTTCAGATCGAGCAACGGAGCGGTATTCATTCGTGCTCTCCTCTCAATTCTTTGGTTATCAGTTAGTCAGGCGGAACTTGCGTTCCGCGTACCAATAGAGCGGGCGCCAGAACAGGCGATTGCACAACAGGACGAAGCCGGACATCACGATGATGCCGAGAATGACCCGGTGCAGATCGCCGGCCGCGGTCGCCTCGGCAATGTAAGATCCGAGGCCATGCGCCTTCAGCTGCGTATTGCCCCAGCTCACCAGCTCGGAGACGATGGCGGCGTTCCAGGAACCACCCGACGCGGTGATCGCGCCCGTCACATAGAACGGGAAGACCGCGGGCAAGGCGATCTTGCGCCACCACAGCCAGCCGCGAACGCCGAGATTGATGCCGACATCGCGCATCTCGTCGGGGATCGATGACGCCCCGGCAATCACGTTGAAGAGGATATACCACTGGGTGCCGAGGATCATCAGCGGGCTCAGCCAGACTTCCGGATTGAGCTTGAGGAAGACGATGGCCGAGACGGCGATCGGGAACAGCAGATTGGCCGGGAAGGCGGCGAGGAACTGCGCCACCGGCTGTACCATGCGGGCAACTTCCGGCCGCATGCCGACCCAGACACCGATCGGGACCCAGACGACAGTGGCCAAGGCGATCAGCACCACGACGCGGATCAGGGTGGCGACACCCAGCAGGGCAGCATAGGTGATGTCGCCGAGCGAGATGCTGCCGAGCAGTTCGCGGCCGAGATGTGCGAGAACGACGAGGCCGATCAGGCACAGGATGGCGAAGAACAGG
>DATMUQ010000764.1:0-2851 GCA_035563795.1 Terriglobales bacterium
CTTGATCATCAGCCAGGCCCAGAATCGCGCTTATCCCGCAGCCTAGGATCGGGCGACCCGCCTGCTTCCCGTCTTCCCGCCGTTAAGCTGTCGCCCGCATTAGAGCGCCCGGCTTTGCCGCCCCGTCCGTACCAAGAACAACAGGCCGATGCCCTGACCGGGTATGCGGCACTTACAGCAACCGGACGGTGTCACCGACATGCTTGCCCCCGCGATCGGACAGAATCCGCAGATCGTCAGCCGCCCCGCCCCCCGTCCGGGCCAGCCATTCGGCAACCGGCCGGCGACCATTCCCGGGGTCAGCCCGGAAGCCATGATGCACAGCAATTTCCTGGTCCTGGGCGACAGCCATATCGCCTATTTCCGCCAGGCGATGCAGATGATCGGCCTCCTGCCCTGGCAGGTCCAGTTCTGCGAAGCCAGCGTCGGCACCGGGATCGGCACCGGCACGGGCTCCGCCACCAATGCCTTCGAGACCTTCCGCCGTTTCCTGCGTGACAAGAACCGGCAATCGACGGTGATCCTGCAGCTCGGCGAGGCGGTCTGCAGCTTCGTCATCTGGTACCGGTCCAAGCTTTATAACGAAACCATCACCGACCAGCTGCGCGCCACAATCTCGGCTTATGTCGCCTTCATCCATGAACTTCGCGGCCAGGGCTTCATCGATCTCGTCATCACCGGTGCGACCCTGCCGACCATCCGCGACGGCGACCAGTTGGGTGCGGTCGCCCAGATGCGCCGCGAAGTGACCGCTACCCTGGCCGAACGCACCAAGCTGACGCTCGATTACAACAAGGCACTGCAGACCCATGCCAGGGAACTGGGCCTGCGCTATTTCGATATCTCGGCCGATCTGATGGATCCCGCCACCAAGACCATCAAGGCGGATCTTCGCAATCCCGATCCTTACGACCACCATCTCGATTACCAGGCCGCCGGCGCCCTTTGGGCCGGCAAGCTGCGCGACCTCATCATCGCCCAGACCAGTCGCCGGCGTTTCCTCGCTTAGAGGTTATCACCGGACGCTGCCGCGTAGGGCGCAGCATCCGGTGACGATAGGTGTGGGTCTTTATTTCAGCGTATAGACGAAATCGTATTCCGAGCCCTTGGCATCGCGGGCATGCAGGGCCATCTCACCGCGCTCGGTCGCATAGCTGCCGGTGCCACCGGTGACGGCGAGCACGGAATCGCCGGCATCGAGATAGGGCCCCTCGACGGTGATCTGGCCCTTGGCCAGGCTCAACGTCCAGAAGCATTCCCAGGCCTTGCCCACCACGGTGCGGATGCAAAAGCCGTTATCGCTGCCGATCTTGTTCTTGTTGTCGGCGTCATAGATCTCATTGGCGAAGGTCAACACATCGCCGACACTATCGCCCTTGGCCCCGAGATCCGTCACCGCGTCAGATGTCGCCCGTTCGACGACATGCAGCTTGCTGGCTGCCGAAGCCGGCCCGGCCGCAAACATGATCGCCGCCATGCCAAGCCCGGCCAGCGCGCTGGCCACCAAACGCGATCTGCACCCTTCGTTCATCTCACCCTCCCATTTTCGCGTTATGCGGGTCCAGTGAGACTAGACCCGGGAGGGTGATGTTGGCGAGGGGTGGTGTGTTAATGCTTTCGCACCAATGAAGGTACTATCTGCGCTGGCACATTTGGAGGATATATCGATGGCAACGACGAATACGATTGCCATGGACAGTCTTCGCTTACCCCCTCACCCTCTCCCGCGAGGGGCGAGGGAGCCCAGCGAGTCAATCGGGTCTAACGAGCATTGTCGCTCGCAATAAAGATCGTCAGATGCCAGTGATCCAATTCGAAGCTATCTAGAAGCCTGAGGCAACAGCGTTCCCACTCTCCCTGCCGACGAATGTCGGCCTACGCCGACCGGGCGGGAGAGGGACAGGGTGAGGGGGCAACCGCTGAGATATCCTCCGGATATTTTATCCGACGGTGACGGTTTTTGCCCGCGCCCTCGCCCGAATAGCCGCCCTCACCGTTCTTTCAGATAGTCATAGGCGACGCGGCCATAGGGCAGCGTGAGGTCGGCGATGAAATGGTGGGCGCCGATCACCTTCTTCACAGGGAGATCAGCAACCGGGGCGTTGACATGCGGCACCAGATGCAGGCGCGCCGGCCCCATCCAGGAACCCTTGACGGTGATCTCGGTGAGATTGATCGCCACCAGCTGGCAGATCTCCGGTTCGCCATCGACGCCAGGGATCACCTTCAGGTTGATCTGCGTCTTGGTGAGCGTTGCCAGGGTCTTCTCGCCATTGCCGGCGGCTTTCTCATGCTTGTAGCCCATGCTGCCCATGGCGACCAGCTGGCCGGCATATTCCAGCGTGCCGGTCAATGTGTCCTTGACGATCTCCAGCTTGGGATGGGCGTATTTCTTCGGGAAGCCCCAGATCTCGCGGCCGGCGACGATGGGCGGATCATCGTCGAGATACATCTGGCTGACGAAGCTGACATCCTCGCCGCCGAGCTTGCCGGGAATGACCAGGCCGGTCTCGGTATAGCTGCCGAAGCCGGTGCTGTCCGGCATCTTGATCCATTCGTAATGCACGATGTTGTCGCCGACGGGCTCGATCGGTTCCGGCAATTGCGCGCGGATCGCCGCCGGATCGGTCTCGTAGCTGATGACCATGTATTCGCGGTTGATGAAGCGGTAAGGCCCGGCCGGATAGCTGGGGCTGGCGAGCGGCATGGAAGGCAGGTTGAGCACGTCGTCTTTGCGCATGATCCCATCCAGTTTTGATGCAGGCGACAAACGTGATCGGTGCCGGTTTTGTTAACGTCTGTTTTTTTGACCGTGTCGCCAATCGCTGCCAATCTGCGGCTTCCCCGCCTC
>DATMUQ010000765.1:0-15477 GCA_035563795.1 Terriglobales bacterium
GTGTCTCGAGACGAACGACATGCGGCTGCTGTAACTGGAGTTCCGCCGCGTCTTCGCAGGTGACGATACGTTCACCGCTATCGATATAGCGGGTCAAACAATTCAAGAGCGTTGTCTTGCCTGAACCGGTACCGCCGGAAACGATCGTATTGAGCCGGCAATGGCCAATGATCTGCAGCAGTACCGAGCCCGGAGGCGAGACCGTTCCGAACTGGATCAGCTTATCAAGTGTCAGGCGGTCGCGCTTGAACTTACGAATGGTGAGTGTGGCGCCATCAAGTGCGAGCGGCGGAACGATGACGTTCACACGGGAGCCGTCAGCCAAGCGGGCATCGCAGATCGGACTTGATTCGTCCACACGCCGGCCGACCGCGGAAACGATGCGCTGACAGATGTTCATCAGCTGCTGGTTGTCGCGGAACTTGACGTCGGTCAGTTCAATCTTGCCGTTGACCTCGATATAGACGCGGCTCGGGCCGTTCACCATGATATCGGCGATGTCATCTCGGGCGATCAGGGGCTCAAGCGGTCCCAATCCGAGAACGTCATTGCAGATATCGGTGATCAGCAGCTGCTGCTCATTGGCGCTGATCGTCAGATTGCGGACGCCGACGATCTCCGAGACCACATCGGTGATCGCTTCCCGCATGGCCGCAGGCTCGAGCTTCGCGAGTTCGGCGAGATCGACGGTCGAGATCAGGTCGTTGAAAACGCTGGCCTTGATGTCATTCAACCTGGCATCGAGACCGGATGGCCGTTGAACCGACGCTTTCGGCTCGGTAGGAGGCGGGCTGATCGACGGCAGCGGGGCCGGCGCAGGGGAAGGCGGCGGGGCCATCCCGGTTGCGCCTGCAGTTGGAGGGGTTGTCCGTTTACCAAACATAACGGTTACTTACGGGCCTTCTTGCCCGCGGACGAAGACAGGAATGACTTGAACATGCCGGCTCCCTGCGGCTTCTGCGAGATTCCACCCAATTGCTGGGCGATGGCTCGAAATGCAACGGACGCCTTATGTTTGCGCATTTTCGCCGAAATCACTTTCCCGTCGTTGACAGCCTCGACAAAGTTCAATGGATCGAAAGGGATGCTGGCCAACGGCTTGGTCGTCAGCGCACGCTGAATGTCTTGCGCGTTCAACCGGGCGCGACGCGCCCAGTCCGATTTGTTGATGATATAATGCGGTGCGCGATCGCTCCCTCGGTGGTTCCGCATATACTCCATGAGAGATTTCGACTCACGCAAGTTCGCCAGGTCGAGCGAGATTGCCAGGGTGGCCTGGTCCGCCGTCGTCAACAGGTCCTCGATCCAGTTAACCCAGAGGTGAGGAAGATCCAGGACGACAAAATCAGCAAGCTGTCGTGACAGCTCGATCAGTTTCTCGACCGCGACCACACTGGCCGGCATGGTCGGGCGCAGCAGGCCATTGGTCGACAGGACCTTCAGGCGCTCGTCGTCGCCCACCATGAAGCGTTGCAATAGCAGCTGGTCCAGCCGGTCAGGGTCGGCCAACGCTTCGGCGAGGGGCTGACGGGGATCCTCATTGAACGCCAGAGCGGCGGTTCCGAAACTAAGATCGAGATCGATAACGATCGCCCGCTGCTGGAATTCGTGACTGAGGCACCAGGCAACGTTATGGGCGATGGTGCTGGTACCCACACCGCCGCGGGCGCCAAAAAAAGCGAGCACCTTGCCGCGTGCCGGCCCCTGCGGGTCATGGGTCACATGTTCGATCGCCGAGACCAGTTCATCGATGGAGGACGGGCTAACCAGATACTCCGCCACACCCATCGAGATCATCCGGCGATAAATCCCGATATCGTTGACGGAACCGATGACGATCAATTTGCGGCCCGGCTCGACAACATGGGACAGCGATTCAAGCCGCGAGGCCAACTGCTCGGCATTGCCATCATCTTCCACAATGATGATGTCGCTGGACGAGTTGTTCATGTAATGAGTGACTGCGACAGCCAGTCCACCTGGATGGTGGTGTATGTTCGCGCGACTAAAGGTCGGCAGGTTTTTCAAGCCGATCGCCGACTCGGATGTCTCCGGCGTCAATGTAAAGGCGTCGACGGTCAGACGGTGCAGCAATTTATTCTCCGACTACTGGCTTACGACGCCGATCTTATAGTTGACCTCGGCCTGAATATCATTCGCGCCGGGAATGGGCTTTCCTTGCTGATAGTTGTCATAGATCTTCCAGGCGCGGGCACCATCGCGGCCGGTGCTGTCACGGGGGGTGATCAGATCCCGGGGATTGGCGGCCATCGCGTCGACATTCTTCTGTGTCGCACAGCCGAAATTGTCGGTGTCCTGGCTGTGCCAGGTTTGCTCCATCGGCTCCGACCAGTTGCCACAATTTCTTGGCAGGACAACATAGATCGGGAAACTCAGGACCGGTCCTGCAGCCACTGGCGATTCCTTGACGAACAGCTTGATATCGTTGGCCGGGACGCCTTCACGCCGCAGCATGACGGCGACATCAACTGCCTCCTTTCTCGCCGCGGGGTCAGATAATGTCGGGGCTGTGATTGTCACGGCGATGGGAGACTCGCCCTGGTCCCGATACGCATCCACAAATTCATTCACACGGACCTTGTCGGTCGTGACCGGAGCGCCACCGAGCGGCGGTGCGATATCGAGATAGGCCGTCTTGCGCTGAACGCTCGACGGATAGGCTAGCCGGCCGTCATAAGCGGACATTGGGGTATCGGGCGAGTCGCAGGCGTTCAACAGGACGACGACACTGGTGACGGCTGCAATCAGAGCAATGCGGGACATCTTTATCACCTACTGGATGATATAGCCGATCGGACCCTGCAGCGATTGCGGTCCGTTGGGATCGGGATTGGGTTTCTTGGCATACAGGTTCTGCATGTGGCCAAGGAAGTAGCGATCGAGATCGGATGAAGGGGCGAAGCCATCGGTCGGAAGCGCCAATTGCCGCGGATCCACCGGTTTGGCCAAGATTGCCTGCACAAGCACAACCAGCTCCGTCTCATTGCGCTGGAACGACGTCGAATGGAAGAGAGCGCCCAGGATCGGGATATTCATCAATCCAGGCACGCCATTCACGCCACTGATGATGTTATTTTGCATCAAGCCGGCGATCATCAACCCACCACCGCTCGGTAGCTCCACGACGCTGTTTGCGCGCCTGGTGATGAAGCTCTTGACCTCAACGCCGCCGCCATCGGCCGTCGGAATGGTGATCGAATTGGTGTCCGAAAGGGCGCTGACCTCGGTCGAGATGCGGATGCTGATCCGGCCGCCATCGACGACGACCGGCAGGAATGACAGGCTCACACCGAACGGCTTGTACTCGATGCCGATGCCATTCTGGCCCTGCGGCACGGGTATGGGATATTCGCCGCCAGCGAGCATGCTGGCGACCTCACCGGAAACCGCCAGCAGATTCGGTTCCGCCAGGGTGTGAATGAGACCCTGCTCTTCAAGCAGGCGAACATTTCCGTCCCAGTTGCCGATCGACAGGCCGAGCGTGCCGGCAATGTCCGGGCCGAGACCGATCGCCGATGTTGCAGCACTTATAGTCAGTGGGCCAAGCGTCGTCGGGCTGAGGATGTTATCCACCCCCAGTTCTTTCAGAACGGTCTTCTGAGCCTCAGCTACGCGAACGCGCAACAGGACCTGCTGCTCATTCGTGATGCGGATCATGTTGACGACGTTCTCATCCTTCGCAACGAAACGTCGCGCGATGTCACGCGCTTTGGCGGCAGCGCCGTCGGAACTCGCCGTGCCGGAAAGAACAATCGAATCGCCCATGCCGGCCGCTTCAATATGTTCGCCCGGAAGCAGCGTCGAGATGCTGTGCTGGGCACCGTCAGCATCCGCTTGGACCACGATCTCGATCTTGCGGATCAGGTTGTTCTGATTGTTGATCAGAAAGACGTTCGTATCACCGATCGCCTTGCCGACAAGATAGACCTGCTTCTGCGATCGCACGACAATATCGGTGACCTCCGGGTTACCAATGATGACGTCGCGGACATCCTGACTGAGGTCGATGCTCTTGGTTTTGTTGAGCGGCAGCGTGAGGATGTCCGAGGCCTGTGTTGCCGGTTCACTGGGTGAGGGCAGGGGCGGCGTCGGAATCTCGACCTTGCGCGGTTCTGCCGGCTGAGGCGTCACCGTGATAGCGGGCTGCGTCGAGGTGAGCGGCGTCTGCTCGATCGTGGCCGGTGCCGCTTGCTGGGCAAGCTGCTCCTGCTGTACCGCCGGAACAGGCACGCTCTGAGGCGCCTGCGGAGCGGGGTTAGCTGTGGCATTCGCAGGCGCCGAATTGGTTACCTGGTAGACCGGCACAATGGGGGCGTTTTCAAGGGCCTTGGTCGCTGCATCTTTCGACAGCGGCTGTGCGCTCGTCTTATTGGGCTGCTTCCATGTCGCGGCACTGGAAAGGGGCGACTGGACGACAGGTGCAGGGACAACTAAAGCCGGGGCGGTGGTGAAGCCCTGATCCAGCGTCGGTGTGACCGGATCCGCTTTGGATGTGTCAAGTACGGTCGTCCCTGTCAACAGCATCAACAACGAGATAACCAGGCAAACGTTTCTTGTTTTCATTGAAAGCTCTGCACTGAGAGGCTGCCGCCCCGATTGACACGGACCTTGAAACCAGACGCGGCGACAGATTTGGTACCGCCGGCCAAAGCTGCGAGGCTCTTGCTGACCTCCTTGTCGGAAGTGAACAGCATCGGATCCTGCAGAGATGTGTCGATAGCAGGTTCGCCGGCCTGCTGATCCTTCGGCTCCTCCTGAACCATGCTGCGCAAGACGAGGCTGAGCGATCCCAACTGCTGGGCGGCAAGCAACCGCTCGGCATCTGCGGAAGAGACTTCGAGAACCGCGTTCCGGCCGACAATCGCGGGGCTATCCTTATTGTCGCGTGAAAGCTTCTGGTCGATCGCCAACACTTTGACATTGTGCATGACGGTCTCAGTGGCCCAGTTGACGATGACATCCGAGCGTTTGCTGTTCTCCGAATCGCCGACCTGGGAGCGAACATTCGATGCCAGGATGACATCGACGTAGTCGCCAGGGGTGACAAAGCCCGCGGCCGCGTTGTCGGCGGAGATGGGAATACTGATGGCCAGCATGCCCGGATCGAGCACGGCGGAGACGACACTTCTGTCGCCAGGCTGGATGATCGCTTCGAGGCCGATCGGCTCGCCAGCCAGGATGCGCCGACGGGCGATCGCACCCATGACAACCACGCCGACATTGGTGGCTTGATCATCAGGCGACTTCGCGATCGGCGTTACCGGCTTGTCGACAGGCTGCCCTTCAACAGTCGAAGCAGCTTTGGCGATATCCTCTTCCTTGATAAAGCGGTCTTCAATCGCTTGTTTCGGCCACTGGGCCCAGCGAACATCAGCATCGGAAAGTTTGGTGCCGACATTGATCTCACGTGCCGCGACAAGCACCGCTATCATGCCTTCCGGCTTCGGCGGTGCAGCTTGTTGCACCACAACTTGAGGGGCGCGTGTATCCAGCCAGACCTTGGCAAGATAAGCGGCAAGCCCTGCAGCAACGAGAGCGAAAACGACGAATATAACGGCAACTGGCCGCATGTTTGGCTAACTCCCC
Source organism: Terriglobales bacterium (assembly GCA_035563795.1). Classification (GTDB taxonomy): domain Bacteria; phylum Pseudomonadota; class Alphaproteobacteria; order Dongiales; family Dongiaceae; genus Dongia_B. The sequence continues at coordinate 5,608 of DATMUQ010000765.1, forward strand.
AAGTCGATCTATGTCGACCGTTAGACCAATCCCAGCTACTTGGCTGTGCGACCACTTTAAATGAAATACGGTAAAATATCAGTAAATAAGTTCAGAGATGCATTAAGTTCAGCAGCTGGAGATCGATGCCCTGCTGTTGCATGCAGAAGTCGAGACCAGCCAGCGCGATGGCGATGCCATAGGGAACACGACTATCAATCTTGTTGCCTCGGCCTGCTCTGAGCCAACGCAATATCAGCAACAGCAACGCTAGAACGCCGCCTGCCAGCGTTGTCAGCAAGATGAAACGCGGCAGTGCAGTGAAGCCTGTCCAAAGCGCGAGCGCTGCAATCAGCTTGACGTCGCCGCCGCCGAAGAGATTAAGAGAGAACAGGATGAAACCGGCGAGAAGCATCAGCGCCGCAGCGCCAAAATGCACAATCCACTCTGTGCCAGAGGCAGATTGAGATAGCTGACTGACCACGAATGTCAGCGCGATCACCGCGTTGAGCCAGTTCGGGATGCGGTAATAACGCGCATCGCTTATGGCCGCAATGATCAGGAGCAGTGCGACAATACCTAATCCTAGCGACTGCATCGTCATGCGGGATCTAGGCTCGGTCGACACCGTCTATGTATGTCATGTCGCGTCGAATATGTATCGGCGCGCTCAACGCGATAAGGAGCAACGAATACGCCTCGCATCGCGTCAGCCTCAATTATTCGCCAAACTCAATCTGCTCTGGACAAAGCCGAGAGTCGAATTCAGCTGCGGTCCAACATCAGTCACGGCAACGATCAACGTCACCGATATCAGCACGACGACGAGGCCGTACTCCACCATCGTGACGCCGCCCCGATCATTTCTAAACCTCCGGAGGAGCTTTAGCATGACACCAGTTTCCGACTTCCTGTGCGGCGAGAAGCAATCGCATTTTCGAAGAGGCGCCAAGCGCTCCGGCATACTGTATCGGAAACTGACAGGTGGTTAGACAACCGAGCCATCCGAATAACAGCACGCCGGAGCCAGACTTGGCGCTCTTTCGAGCTTGAGCTTGTTAGGGCTCAGCCACCAACTGCAGTGCTCAGGGCCGTCGCGACATCGTTAAAGGCAATGCTGAGCTGGCTGCCGATGAGGGTGACGGCCGCAATGATGACGACGGCGATCAGAGCGGCGATGAGGCCGTATTCGATGGCGGTCACGCCCGACTCGTTGCGCGTGAATTTGCGGATCATCTTTAACATGTACATTCTCCTGACTGTCCGGCATCGACGCCGGCGCTATTGGTTTCAAGAACTCGTTTCTTCGACTCTTTCAGGTCTCTGTGCCCTGTCACTGCGGTTGAAAACCAGATCCTTGAGTGACGCCTGGTTTTTCGAAGCAATCTCAGTCATCGCCAGACAACCACGGTGCGGCCTGCGTGACGCTGTTCTCTGATGCCCCCTCCAGCGACCTCCTGCTCTCCAACTCTTCCCAATCTGCTTAAGGAAACACTCTTAAGCTGCAAGGGTTGATAAATAATGAACAATCAAGCCAGCCAACCGATTACTTGCTGTCCCGACTTTCACTACCACCCTTGCTTTCCAAGAAGGAGGCTCGCTTAACCTGAAAACGAGCCGTCCCCTTCATAATTCCGTAATTCCGGCGCGGATATTCTTGCCGAATCACATCCAGATATGCCGCTTCCCGTAACTCTTGAGTTGACATCGGGGTCATTCCACCGCCGTTGAGCTCATTTGCCGATCATTTCCCTGTTTCCGGGGGATGGCGGCTCTCTCGATGCCAAACGGTCGGTCGGAAAGAAAAGCAATTCCGCTCTAGCCGTTTTATTTGACACCTCAGCTGACTATTGCCTATTTTGGTTTAGCAGCAAGTATAAAAGCGCGCGCGATAGAAATATCGCTTAAGAAGTTGACAAAACTGACAATAAAAAAATCAAAATAGATCGATTAATCTTCTAAAATTCGTACACAGCCCAGTGTGTGACGGTCGGGTGCGCCGCCGGCATGTATCTCCCCTGGTTCAAAGAAATAGAAGGCATTGGCTGTATTGGCCGCGCCGAGCTTTCATCGACAAAACGACTGACGACAGCAAAACTTCCGCGTGGGAGACGCCATTGAACGTCTGCAACTCGGTTCAATTTGAATAAAGCATTAACTGTAAATATTTGTCTGGCGGCATGGAATAATTTACGAATTAGTTATTCAAGTCGAGATAGTGTCGTTACCGGACGATATCGGCCACCGCTACATTTGCCGGAACCAAACATGCTGCACATCAATTTCAGGCAAGACTGGCTCAAGCCATTGCTGAGACGCCTCTGGCAGCGCGCAGACGGTACAACGGCGCTCGAATTCGCTCTGGTATCGCCGGTGCTGTTGCTGGTTTCTATGGGCACGCTGGAGATCGGCATGATGATGTTCAACATGATCACGATCGAAGGCGGATTGCGCGAGGCTGCCCGCTACGGCACGACCGGACAGCAGACGACCGACGACCGCGTGAAGGAAATCGTCGATAAGCTGAACCAATATGCGATCGGCCCGGTAACAATCGACAAAGACAATGTCAGCATGAAGCAATACGACAGCTTCTCCGATGTTGGCAAACCGGAACCCTATACGGATACCAATAACAACGGTCAGTACGATGTGGGTGAGCCCTATACCGATATCAACAACAACGGCAAGTGGGACGCGGACCAGGGCGTGACCGGTGCCGGCAGCGGTGGCGAGGTCGTCGAGTACACAGTCACCTATAACTGGAAGATCTTGACGCCGCTCTTGAGGCCGTTCCTTGGCTCGGGCGGTAATTTGCCGCTGAAGGCTTCCGTCGTGGTGGAAAACGAGCCTTGCCCGGTCAGTTCAGCGACCTGTTCCACGTCGAGCAATGGTTGGTCGTCGCAATGACGCCAGGATCGGCAGCCTTACGCGGATTGATCCGCCGTTTTGCTGTGCGGCAGGATGGCGTCGCAGCGTTGGAATTGGCGATCCTGTTGCCGGTGCTCCTCTTCCTTCTGCTCGGCGCATTCGAGTTGCCAAGGGCCTTGTTGATCTATGAGAAGGTAACGCGGGTCTCCGCCGAGATCGGTGACCTGGCTGCACGCCAGGACACGATGATTGCCAGTCAACTCACCGATCTTTTCAGCGCCGCTGACGAGATCATGTCGCCATTCAGTTTCAAAACATACGGAACGGTGGTGGTTAGTTCGCTGACGCAGGCAAGCGGCAAGGATCCTGTAATCGCTTGGCAGTGCAGCAGTGACACGACATTGCTGCTCAGCAGCAAGATCGGCAAGCAGGGAGATAAGCCAGTCCTGCCAAATGGTCTCACTGTCGGGACCGGCGACAATGTCATCGTCGCGGAAGTCTTCTATAAATACGCGCCGATCTTCGCCAGTTATATGTTCAACGGGGAAAAGCCGTTCGTAAGTGCCACATATTACGACGTCGCCTATTTCCGCCCGCGCGACACCACAACCATCGCGCTGACTGGCAACTGCCCCAATAGCTGACCCTTATTCCGACACGCGAAGCTTCGACAGATCGGCCGTGATCTTGCTGAAGGCAGCCTGCAGATCATCGTCGCTGGCGGCGTTGAAATAGTAAGGCTCGTCGGTGCCGGACGCGACCTGCTGCAACAGAGTCTGGGTGGTTTTGTCGGCTGTAGAACTGATCTGGGCGTATTGAATGACGTAGATACGCACACCCTTGCGCTTCATGTCGCCGGCCAGCTGCAGCAGCCGGCCATTCATGTTGTTCTTGTTGGCTGTATTGGGCGTCGGGTAGTCGTACTGGGCGCCATCCACGCTGTTGAACGTACCGTGCGCGGTCGTCGTACCTGCGACGTCGAACATGCCGTAGGACCCCTTATATCCGTCGCCGTTGAAGCCGGTGTTATAGCCGTCGGTCAGGATCACCACAGCCCGGTCACGCGGGAAGGGTGGGTTGTCCACGGATTGGGTGAAGATCGTGCCGTGCATCACCAGCTCATAGGCCCAGAACAGGCCCTGTGTGATGTTGGTTGAACCGCCGTTGGAGGCGAGATGCGAGATGGCAGTCTTGGCCGGCGACGAATGCGGTGAAATTTTGGTGATGCCCTGCACCGGGCAGGGCGGGCAATTATCGCTATGTGTCGCGTTCGCCGTGATCCAATAGGATGGCTTCGTGTAAGTGGTGGTGACACTGCCCTTCGTGACTGTGTAGGACGATCCATTGTTCCAGCCACTCGCTGTGCAGGACGCGCCGCTGCCGCTGGCCGCCTGCGGCTCACCTTCAGGCGACGGCACCGGCTCCCAGGCAGGCCACGACTTACCGCCGACAGTAACCTGGTCGAGTGTCAGGTCCGCGTCGTTGCTGTTGCCGCTGCCGCTGTAATCGTCCAGGTAACGCGCATAGACGCAACCCTGCCACGCAAACGGCACCGTCGTCGTCGTCGTGCAGCCGGTCAGGTTGTTTGTCCCGCTATAGCTGCAGCCGGTGCTGTTATTGACATAGGAGTTGCCGCTTTTGCCTTGGAAAGGCGTGGTGTCGGTCGCAGTGCTCGTACAATTGACATTGTATTTCTTGCTGGAACCTGATCCCGACGTGACGCCGGTATAAGCGCAGGTCGTGTTGTTATCGCCGTCATTGTAGCTGGCGCCACTCGAGCCAGACGTGGTCGTCTGAAGCGTGATGGCGACGGTGCAGTTGTTCAGATTGTAGCGCAGACTGGTGCCGGACCCTGTCGTGCTGCCGGAATAGGTGCAGGTCTCCTGACTGGTATAGGCGCCGCCGGAAGTCCCCTTCGAGGTCGTGTAGTTGATGCTGCCTGTCATCGTATAGGTGCCGCTAGGATCCTTCAGCATCGGTACGTCAGACATGTTCGTGCCGTCGCTTTTGGTGGCGTAGTAGACGTTGCTCTGGTTCGCGGTACCCGTCACCGGATTGGTGAAAGCCGTGACCGCCTGAGCCTTGCCACCGATCGATGTCGGCAGGGTGGTCATCGTGCCGTCGTCGTTGCTGATGACATTGACCTTGCCCGCATAGGGCACGACACCGACCTGCAGCAGGTTGAAGGTGCCCTCCGAGGTCGTTACCGTCGATGAGTCCCCCTGGTTATCGAACAGCGTGTCGACGAGATCGGTGGCGTCAGTCCTGACAGCGCTCAGCTTGCTGCCGCTGACCTCGGTTGAGCAATTGGCGGACGTCCCTTGGCTGATCGAGCAGTTCATCGACTGCGACATATCGATCGCCAGCACGACGTCGAGAGCGGTCATGTTGCGCGTAACCTGCGATGTCGCCGAGATGTTGATAACCTTGTGGCCGATAAAATCGCCGAAATAAGTGTTGAGCGTTGCCGTCGCGCTGACATTGATCGTCTTACCGCCCTGCGTGATGGTGAGCGGAGAGCCCGTGTCCTTATTGGCCACCAGCGTCGAACCCAAATAGTTCGTCGGATAGTTCGCGCTGAAGAACATTTTGATATCGGCGTCGCTGTCCTCAACGACGTAGCTCTTGCCCCCGGCCAGCGCCGCCGCGTCAAGCGCCTGCGACAGCTTCGACTTGATGAGGAAAGCGCGGCCCGTGTCGACCGCGAGGCCGGTCGCGGCGAGAACGACGAACATGGTCAGAGCGGTGTAGACCGCCACCGAGCCTTTCCGATTGTCGAGAAGCGCCCGAAGCGAACGTTTCACCATGGCGTCCCCCAATGACGTCAATGAAGGTCGAATTGCCTGTTTATCAACTGTTTCTAGCGGAAATTTCCTAATAATACCTTAATCGTGAAATAATATTTCATTTTATTACAATGATCAGGAAAATGGCATACTATAGGGTAAATGTATTCGCCCCTGACGCGGGTATCGCTGCCGCTTATCTACCGGCCTGATCCTTCCCGTGGATTGGGGACATAGCCGATGTCGATATTGGTGTTGGGCGTGTAGCCGAAGCCGCCGGCGGCCATCGCGCTTGCATGGTCAAGCAATGCTCGCACAGGGTCTCAAGGCTGCGGTAAAGGTCGAAACAAAGACCGTCGGGGAAACTTTGAGACAATGATCCGCGCTCGCCGCCCCCAGGATGCTCGACGGCGACTGTTTTCGATGGGGGTAACCCGCATTTAAAAGCGGCCAGGACCCCGCGGCTACCTTATTGCGGCAAGCTGGCCGTATGGATCACGTGGCGCCAGGGGAACCGGGTGCGGATCGAACAGCGGCATGATTTCCGCCTATCCAACTTGCGCAACACCGCCAAAATCAGAAGGCGAGCTTGTTTTCGGTTCCTGAAAGCAGCCGGCGTATATTTTCCCGATGCTTGAAAATAATGATCAGCGCCAGGAGGCCGGCGAATACATGGAAATAAAGCGTGCTGCCAAAAGCCGGGACGAATGAAATCGCCACAAAGAATATGGCCGCAGTAATTGTGCCCAAAGAAACATAGCGGGTTAGGGCAACGATCAGCGCAAAGAAGCCAAGGGCGATGAGCGCCAGGGCCCAGTTGAACATCAACATCACAGCCGCTGCGGTCAGTGCACCCTTGCCGCCCTTGAACTCGAAATAGATCGGCCAGTTATGTCCCATGACGGCACCGGCCCCGGCCGCGAACAGGCTTATGCAGTCTGTTGCCGCTCCCGAATAAACATAGACACCGAGCCGCAGCCCGATCAGGCAGGCGATGATCCCTTTCAATATGTCGCCGACCAGAACCAAGACCGCGGCAGGTTTGCCAAGGACCCGCAGCGTATTGGTCAGTCCGGCACTCTTGCTGCCGTGGCTTCTGATGTCCTTGCCGTATATTTTGCCCACGATGATGGCTGTATTGAGGCTGCCCAGCAGGTAGCCCATCAGCAAAGCCGCAACGACCTTCAAGATATCGATCATCAATCTCTTCTCTTGCTTAATGCGGCTCTGGCATCCTCGACGATCTAGCCCTTCACCCGGGCATTGCTGGGATCATAGAGCGGCTGCAGGCTCACCTTGGCCGGATAGCGCTGGCAGGCGATTTCCAGCTCGTAGCTGCCGCCCAGCACCTCTTCCGGCGTGACGCCTTCCTGCGGGTTGCGGACATAGCCGATGCCGATATTGGTGCCGAGCGTGTAGCCGAAGCCACCGGAGGCGAGCCAGCCGACCTGCTTGCCGTTGCGGAAGATGGTTTCGCGGCCAAGCAGCACGATCGAAAGATCGTCGACGGTGAAGCAGGCGAGGAGTTTCGGCAGTTTCTTTGCCGCCAGCCGCTCCAGCGCCTCGCGACCGAGGAAGGAGATGTTCTTCTTCAGCTTGACGGCCCAGCCCATGCCGGCCTCCAGCGGCGAGTGATCGGGTGAGATGTCACTCGACCAGGCGCGGTAGAATTTCTCCAGTCGCAGGCTCTCGATGGCGCGGTAGCCGGCATTGGCGATGCCGTGCGGTGCGCCGGCATGAATGAGAGCGTCATAGACCGATGCCAACGCCTCGACCGGCACATGCAGCTCCCAGCCGAGCTCGCCGACATAGGTGACACGCAGGGCCCGGACCGGCGTGCCGGCGATCTCGATCTCGCGCATCTGGCCGAAGGGAAAGGCGCCATTGGCGACATCCGCCACAGTGACTGTCTGCAGGACGTCGCGCGCCCTTGGTCCCATCAGCGACAGCACGCCAAAGGCCGAGGTGACATCGACCAGGCGTGCATCCAGGCCTTCCGGGATATGCCGGCTGATCCAGTCGAAATCATGTGTGGCGAAGCCGGTACCGGTGACGATGTAATAGGCGTCCTCGGCAAGACGGCTGACAGTCAGGTCGCATTCAATACCGCCGCGGGTGTTCAGCATCTGCGTATAGATGACGCTGCCCGGCTTCTTGGCGACATCATTGGCACAGATCCAGCTGAGGGCCTTTTCAGCATCCTTGCCCACCATCAGGAACTTGGCGAAGGACGTCTGGTCGATCACCACAACGCGTTCGCGCGCCGCCTGGTGCTCGCGGCCAACCTGATCGAACCAGTTCTGCCGGCCATAGGTATAGCTGTCCTTGGGCTCGACACCTTTCGGCGCAAACCAGTTCGGCCGCTCCCAGCCGAGCTTCCAGCCGAACACGGCGCCCTGGTCCTTCAGGCGTTGATAGAGCGGGGAGGTGCGTACCGGCCTGCCGCTGATCAATTCCTCATGCGGCCAGGCCATCGAATAATGATGCGCATAGGCTTCAAGCGTGCGGGTCAGCACCCAGTTCTTGTCGCGGTGCACGGTACCGAAGCGGCGGATATCGACCGGCCAGAGATCCATCGGCTGCTCGCCGGCGACCACCCATTCGGCGAGCGCCCGACCGGCGCCGCCGCCTGAGGCGATACCGAAAGCATTGAAACCGGCGCCGACGAAGAAGTTCTTCACTTCCGGCGCTTCGCCGAGAATGAAATTGCCGTCCGGCGTAAAGCTCTCCGGCCCGTTGATCATCTGCTTGATGCCGGCATTCTGCAGGCCGGGGACGCGAGCCATGGCCTGTTCCATCAGCGGCTCGAAATGATCCCAGTCATTCTCGAGGAGCTGGAAGGCGAAGTTCGTTGGCAGCCCACCGCGCTCGCCATTCGGCTTCCAGGGCTTCGGATTATGCTCATAACCCCCCATGACCAAGCCGCCGACCTCTTCCTTGAAATAGATCAGGCGATCAGGATCGCGCAGGGTCGGCAGGTTCTTCGGCACCCCGGCCATCGGCTCGGTGACGATATACTGGTGCTGCACCGAGGTGAGGGGGACATTGACCCCGGCCAATCGCCCGATCTCGCGCGCCCATTGGCCGCCGCAATTGATCACCACCTCGCAGCGGATCGTGCCCTTGTCGGTGACGACGCCGACGGCGCGACCCTTTTCAACGAGGATGCCGGTGACCGCCGTTTCTTCATGGATCTTCACGCCATTCTGCCGCGCACCCTTGGCCAGCGACTGAGCGATATCGGCGGGATTGGCCTGGCCGTCGGTCGGGAGGAAGGCGGCACCGACAACGTCGGAGATATCCATCACCGGCCACAGCTTCTGGGCTTCCTGCGGCGTCAGGATTTCCATTTCCAGGCCGAAAGAATGTGCCGTCGTCGCTTGGCGCTTGATCTCGGTGAAGCGTTCCTGATTGCAGGCGAGACGCAAGCCGCCATTCATCTTCCAGCCGGTGGCAAGTCCGGTTTCTTGTTCCAACCGGTTATAGAGCTCGACCGAGTTCTTCAGCAGCTGGGTGATGTTGGCGGAGGTGCGCAGCTGTCCCACCAGACCGGCGGCATGCCAGGTCGAGCCGCTGGTCAGTTTATGACGCTCGACAATGATCGTGTCCTTCCAGCCGAGCTTCGCCAGATGATAGGCAGTGGAGCAACCGATGATGCCGCCACCAATGATGACGGCGCGAGCCTGGCTCGGAAAATCAGACATGGCAAAACCTCAGCGATGAGATAAGTCGGTATAGGCGCGTTCAAATCGCGCCAGGTTCTCCGCGGTGTAAGCGGCGTAATCGAAATCAAGCGTGGAATGAATTTCGGAAATCATGCTCCACAGTGTCTCGCGCAACAGCGAGGCGCATTTCATCGCGCCGTAGCGGCGCAGCAGCGCATCATCGGCACGATGATCGAAATAGGCTTCCAGCAGCCAGATCTCGCTCTCGAGATCGAGCTCATTGTTGGAGCAGAGATTGGCAAGATCGAAGAGCGGCGAATTGAAGCCGGCATAGTCCCAGTCGATGAGCCAGAGGCGCGCGCCGTCATCGAGCAGGTTGGAAGGCAGCAGATCATTGTGTCCGTAGACGATGTCGACTGACCCGACCATCTCCTCCAATTCTTCGGCGATCCGCATCAGGCGGGTGAGTGCAGGGAGGTGACGGCTATTGCCGTCCTTCAGGCTATGAGCGTAGTCGCGCAGGACGTGGAAGACCCAGAAGATCAGTGCCGGCCCGCGAACTTCGCGCG
>DATMUQ010000766.1:0-2203 GCA_035563795.1 Terriglobales bacterium
GAGCCGCTGTCGCGTGTCGCCTTGTCGTTCCATCCCACTTCCTATTTTGCGCTCGGCATTCTCGGCCTCAGTGTCATCGGTTCGCTGGCCGGCGAAAGCCTGATCAAGGGCCTGATCGCCGGCGTACTTGGATTGATGATCGCGGCGATCGGCACCGATCCGGTGACCGGCCTTAACCGCTTCACCTTCGGCAGCCCGGAACTACTCAACGGGATCCCGCCGATCCTGGTCCTGGTCGGTCTCTATGCGGTGAGCGAATTGATGACCAGTGCCTCCGATGCGCCCTGGGAGAAGACCGATGCCGGTAGCATCCGCATCAAGTTTCCGTCACGGGCGACCTGGAAACGCATCTGGCCGGCCCAGGCGATCGGCGCTACGGTCGGCGTGATCGAGGGCTGCACGCCGGGTGCCGGCGGCACGGTCGCGGCCTTCCTCGCTTATAACGAGGCGCGGCGCTGGTCGCGGCGCAAAGCGGAATTCGGCCATGGCTCGCCGGAAGGCATCGCGGCACCGGAAACCGCCAATACCACCGTCTCCAAGACGGCGCTCATCCCGATGCTCAGCCTCGGCATCCCCGGCACCAATTCGACCGCGGTGCTGCTCGGCGGTTTCCTGATCCAGAACCTGATCCCGGGACCGATGCTGTTCGTGCAGCATGCCGATATCGTCTGGGATCTCTATCTTGGCCTCGCCGTCAGCGTCGTCGCTTTGCTGGTGGCCGGCTATGTCTTCATGCCGCCCTGCATCTGGCTGGTAAATAGGCCGAAATCCTATTTGATGGCCTTCATCTTCGCGCTCATCATGTCGGGTGTTTACGCGATCGAGACCAGCCTGTTCCAGGTCGGCGTCGTGCTCGCTTTCGGCGTGATGGGCTATGCGATGAAGTATTTCCGCTTTCCCTTCCTGCCGATGGTGCTGGGCGTCGTGCTTGGCTTCCTGGTTGAATCCAATTTCCGGCGGGCCTTGGTGCTTTCCGGCGATGACTACACCACCTTCCTGCGCGACCCGATCGCGGTCGCTCTGCTGGCGGTAGCGGCCCTCTTCATTCTGGGGTCGCTGCTCCGTCATGTCGCATCTTTTCGGCCGCACCGGTCGGCTTCCAAAGTGACGCAATGAACACGGTGACCCTATGAATTCCATGACTCAAGAACGCTCCATCGCCGAACAGATCGCCGGCCGCATCGCTGCCTTGAAATCAAGTGACCTGCCGCCAGCAACGATCGAAATAGCGCGCCGCCTGCTGCTCGACGTGACCGGCCTCGCCATTGCCGCGCGCGACGAGAGTTATATCTCCGCCGTATTGGGCGCAGTGGATGCCGGCGAGGCGGCGACGGCTTTCGGCCACAAAGGCAGCTTCGATGCCTTCGGTGCTGCTTTGGTCAACGGCACGGCGGCTCATGGTGAAGACTACGACGACACCTTTGAAGGGGGCCCGGTCCACTCGGGCGCGGTGATCGTGCCGGCGGTGCTGGCTGCCTGTGAACGGGAAGGGCTTGGCGGTGACCGGCTGCTGCTCGGTATTGCCGTCGGCGCCGAATTGATGTGCCGCCTCGCTCTGGCCGCGCCGAAAGCGATCCATACGGCGGGTTTCCATCCCACCGCCGTGCTGGGCACCGTCGCCGCTGCGGGCGGTGTGGGTGCTGCGCTGGGGTTGCGGCCGATAGAGATCGTCTCCGCCCTCGGCATTGCCGGCAGCATGGCGGCCGGCATCATCGAATATCTGGCGGAAGGTACCTGGACCAAGCGCATGCATGCCGGCAATGCGGCGCAATCCGGCATTCGCGCCGCCCTGATGGCGCGCGGTGGTTTCCTGGGCCCGCGCACGGTCTTCGAGGGCAGCCACGGCTTCTTCAAGGCCTTCGCACCCTCGCGCAAGCCGGATTTCGCGCCGGTGATGGAAGGTTTCGGCACGCAATGGGTGATCGACCAGATCGCGTTCAAGCCCTTTGCCTGTGGGACGATGACACAGCCTTTCATCGATTGCGCGATCCGGCTGGCGGAAAGCGACGTCAAAGCGGATGCCATCACCGATATCCTCTGCGAAGTGGGCGAGGGCACGGTGCATCGCCTGTGGGAACCGCTGGCGGTCAAGCATGCCCCGCAGACGCCCTATGCCGCCAAATTCTCGACACCGGTCTGCATGGCGCTCGGCTTCCTGGATGGCAAGGCCGGCTTGGCGCAGTTCACCGAGCAGCGGCTGGCC
>DATMUQ010000767.1:0-3565 GCA_035563795.1 Terriglobales bacterium
CGCCGCAAAAAAAGACCAAATGGAGGAAGCATAGGAGGAAGCATAAATGAAGAAGCTCACAGCAATTCTTAGTAGCGCCGCCGCAGTGGTCCTGCTGTCGGTCTCGGCGCAGGCGCAAACTGTACTCAGGGCCTCGCACCAATTCCCGGGCGGCAAGGGAGACGTCCGCGACGACATGGTGCAGATGATCGCCAAACAGGCCAAGGCCGCCAATGTCGGCCTCGACATCCAGGTCTATCCCGGCGCCTCGCTGTTCAAGCCGAATGACCAGTGGAATGCTATGGTCAACGGCCAGCTCGACATCACGCTGTTCCCGCTCGACTATGCCAGCGGCAAAGTGCCCGCCTTCAGCGCGACACTGATGCCCGGACTGATCCGCAGTCAGGACCGCGCCAAGCGGATCAACGACTCGCAATTCATGAAGGATATCCGTGCCGAGATGGAAAAGCACGACGTCATCGTGCTGTCCGACGCCTGGTTTGCCGGCGGCATGGCGGCCAACAAGGGCTGCCTCGTGCATCCGAACGACCTGAAAGGCCTGAAATTCCGCGCCGCTGGGCCGACTTTCGCCGCGATGTGGGAGGCAGCCGGCGCCAGCATCGTCAGTCCGCCGTCGAACGAAATCTACAATGCGTTCCAGAGCGGGGTCGTCAACGCGACCGACACTAGCCTCGGAAGCTTCCAGTCCATGCGCCTTTATGAAGTCACGAATTGCCTCACGGCGCCGGGCAACAATGCGCTGTGGTTCATGTACGAGCCGGTGTTGATGTCGAAGAAGAGCTTCGACAAGCTCAACAAGGCACAGCAGGATGCCGTACTCAAGGCCGGAAAGGCGGCACAGGCCTATTATGAAGGCAAGGCCGACGAAGTGAATAAGGATGCGATCAAGGCGTTCGAGGATCACAAGGTGAAGGTCGTGACTCTCAGCGACGCCGATTATGAAGCCTGGCTCGACGTGGCGAAAAGGAGTTCCTACGCGACCTTCGCCAAGGCGGTGCCGAACGGCCAGAAGCTGATCGACGAGGCCCTCGCCGTCAAATAACGAAAGACACGACAAGGCGGCCGGCCGGCAGGTACGTTCGTCGGCCGCCGCTGTCTCGCCCCGTCGTCGCTGCGGGGGACACTCCGCAACGAATGCTGTCAATCAAGCCAGGTTCATGGACACATACATTCGGGCTGTCATCTTCCTGTCGCGCGTCGCCGGCGTGTTCGCGGCAATTCTGATCGGTCTCGCCGTGCTCGTGATCTGCGACATGGTGATAGTGCGCTACTTCTTGAGCGTGCCGACGATCTGGCAGATCGACGTGGTGACCTATAGCATCGTCGCAGCGACCTTCGTCGGCAGCGCCTATGTGCTGATGACGCGCGGTCATGTGAATGTCGAGATTCTTCCTCTCTATCTCGGCCTGCGCGGCCGCTACTGGCTTGCGCTGTTCACGATTTTACTGTCGTTGAGCTTCTGCGTGGTGCTGTTCGTTCTCTGCACGCTGTATTGGTATCAGGCGTGGTCGGAAGGCTGGCACTCGAACACGGTCTGGCGCGCGCGCTTGTGGATTCCCTATCTGTCGATGCCTTTCGGTCTCGGGTTGCTGATTTTGCAATACTTTGCCGAACTGATCTGCCTGGTCACGGGCAGGGCGCTCCCATTCGGCCTTACGCCGAAAGAAGACGTCGAGGAGTTCGGGCGGGCTCAGGCAAAGCAAGCCCTGGGAGATGTCCCATGAGCCCGAATATGCAAGGGACTCTCGTTCTCGTTGCAACCCTTTTGATGCTGATGTCGGGAATCCCCGTGGCGTTCGGTCTCGGGGCGATTTCGATCATCTTCCTTTTGCTTTTTCATGGCTTCGACAGCATGCATGTCGTCGCCGAGACGTTCTGGTCCGGCCTCGACGATTTTACGCTCGTGGCAATTCCGATGTTCGTGATGATGGGCGCCGCGATCGGCTCATCGCCGGCCGGCAAGGATCTTTACGAGGCGCTCGACCGCTGGCTTTACCGTTTGCCGGGCGGTTTAGTCATTTCGAATCTCGGCGCCTGCGCCATCTTCGCCGCGCTCACCGGCTCCTCGCCCGCCTGCTGCGCGGCCATCGGCAAGATGGGAATCCCGGAAATGCGGCGGCGCGGCTATCCGGACGACGTGGCCACCGGCTCGATCTGCGCCGGCGGCACGCTCGGTATCCTGATTCCGCCATCGATCACCTTTATCCTATACGGCATTGCCACCGAAACCTCGATCGGTCGTCTGTTTATCGCCGGCGTGGTGCCGGGCTTGATGCTGACCGGCATGTTTATGCTGTGGACCATCTTTATCATCTGGAAGCGAGGCTTCCGGTCCCATGCGATCGATTTTCGTTATTCATGGAGGGAAAAATTCCAATCGATCCCGAAAATCGCGCCGTTCCTTCTGATTATTTTTGGCGTCATGTACTCGCTCTATGGCGGTGTGGCGACACCATCGGAGGCAGCCGGCATCGGCGCCGCGCTCTGCCTCATTTTGGCGGTCTTGATCTACCGGCTTTGGAAAATCGACCAGATTTGGCGGATCCTAAGCGACACGATGCGGGAATCGGTGATGATTCTGACCATCATCGCCACTGCCGTCTTGTTCGGCTACATGCTCACCTCGCTTTATCTCACCCAGATGCTGGCGCAAGCGATCGCTGATGCGCACTTCAATCGCTGGGTACTAATGGGGATGATCAACCTCTTCCTGCTGGTTTCAGGGTTTTTCATCCCGCCTGCAGCCATCATCCTGATGACCTCACCGATCCTGCTTCCGATCATCACCGCCGCGGGATTTGATCCGGTGTGGTTCGGCGTGATCCTGACTATCAACATGGAAATCGGTCTGATCCATCCGCCGGTTGGCCTCAACATATACATCGTCAATGCGATCGCACCCGATGTGCCGGTCACAAAAGTGATGTGGGGCACGGCGCCCTACGTCCTATGTATGATGTTGGCCATTGTGATTTTGTGCTTTTTTCCAGAAATCGCCACATGGTTGCCGAACCATATGATGGGCGCCATTAAATAGCGCCTGCCTAGAGGGCGTGTGCCGAGGCGATCCTGTGAGTCACGCGATTGTGCAGCGATGATGGGGCGGCTCAATCACGACCAGAGGCCAGCTGTTTTATTCTTTTTGTCTTGATGAGGTGGTGCCGGACGATCACCTGGTTCGCGCGATAGCATCGGTGAACCCACGATAGATCAAGCAACCCCGGATCAATCAAAGGACAACCCATCGTGGAATAGTAGGGTGCGAGTTCCTTATGACGATCGAGTCGCTCGGAACGTGCGCTATGCCGTGACGGTCTATTGAGGACAATATCCCGGATCAAAACGCACCGCTGGTTGATAGCCGTACCGTGGCAATCCTATTGGTCTGCGTTGCCTTGTCGGCAAAACGGGCTGGGTCCACAAATGAGCGAAATATAGTGGGCCGGTTATCCTACAATAGCGCCCGGCAGAAATGACGCGATGGGAGCGGACATCGCACCACTCATTCGATCAGCTCGTCGGCACGCCCTGACAGAGGACTCTCTGCCTGCCGCGCCGAGGAGAT
>DATMUQ010000768.1:0-3918 GCA_035563795.1 Terriglobales bacterium
CCGGCAACGATCATGCGCAGCTCGCCATTTTCAGCCTGGGCTGGCGCGGTGACATGCCGCTGGCCGGCGCCGATCAGGTCCTCAACGGGCTGATGGATGGCTGCGGCGAATAAGGCAATCGCGGTGCCTTAGCGCAGGCGCGATGCGCTGAGTTCGCCAGCAGCCTCCAGGATCGGCTGGGCCACCAAAGCCAGGTGACTGTTGATCCGCTTGAGGTCGCGGAGAATATCGAGGTGCAAACCGCTGGTGGCGATGCTCTCGATACGGCCGCTGCGCAGCCGCTCGAGATGGCTTTCCGCCGCCGCCTTTTCCAGCTCGCGGAAGGCTTGCTTCTCGGCGAAGAGACGCCGCGCCATGCCGATATCGCTCGACATAAAGACATTCATGGCGAGATCGAGATTGTCGTTGAGGCGCTGGTGGATGGCGTCGATCTCGACCGCCCCTTCCTGCGAAAAGGTTAGGCCGTATTTCACCTTCTTGGCGGCGAGTTCCATCAGGCTCTTGTCGAGAATATCGCCGATATGCTCGAGATTGGTGATGAAGGAGATGAGATCAATGACCCGGCGCTGGTCGCTTTCATTCATCGTGTCGCGGCTGATCCGCGTCAGATAGAGCTTGATCGCCTCGTTGAGCCGGTCGATGTGATTGTCGAGATCGGTCACCGTCTTGATCAGCTTGCGATCGCCATTGCGGAAGGCGGCCAAGGAGGCGCTCAGCATCTCGCCCAGCAGATCGCCCATGCGCAGGGCCTCGCGGGCCGCATTGGCGAGAGCATCCGCCGGCGATTCCAGGCTAGCGGGATTGAGATAGCGCGGCGTCGAGGGATCTTCCGCCCGTGCCTTCTCCGGCAGCAGCTTGGTCCATTGCTGCGCCACCGGCGCCACGAACCAGATGCCGATCAACGCCATCGCCAGGTTGAAGACCAGATGGA
Source organism: Terriglobales bacterium (assembly GCA_035563795.1). Classification (GTDB taxonomy): domain Bacteria; phylum Pseudomonadota; class Alphaproteobacteria; order Dongiales; family Dongiaceae; genus Dongia_B. The sequence goes on from DATMUQ010000768.1 coordinate 932, forward strand.
AATTCAGGATCTGCCGCATGCCATCGGCCTGGAATGCCTGCAGATGCGGTTGCACCAGCGGGATCAGGGCGAAAGCGATGATCACGGCGATCAGACGGAACGTCATATTGCCGAAGGGAACGCGGCGCGCCTCGGGCGGCTGCGTCCAATTGGCTATGATCGGCATGATATCCGAGCCGAGATTGGCCCCAAGCACCAGCGCCAGAGCGAGATTGATCGGCACCAGCCCGCTGGAGACGAAAGAGGCGATCAACAGCACGACGGCGAGGCTCGACGTCGAGGCAACCGTCAGGATGGCGCCGACCACGATGCCGAAGTACGGCGCATTCGCCATCTGCTGCATGATCTCATCGAGAATCTGCGAACTGCGGATGGGTGCGGCCGCCTCAGTCAGCAGACGCAAACCCAGAAGCGCGATGCCAAGCCCGACGATAGCGCGGCCCAGATCCTTCAACCGCGTGTCCTGGATCCGCGTGAACATGATCCAGCCGATCAGGATGGTCAGCGGCGACAGCCATTGCAGCGGCAGGGCATAAGCCTGGGCGACGAGACTGGTGCCGATATCGGCACCCAGCATGATGGCAAGCGCGGACGAGGTGGTGAACAGGCCACGTGAGGCGAAGGAAGAGGCGACCAGGCCGGTGGCGCTGCTCGATTGCAGCAGGAGCGAGACCAGCAGGCCGGTGCCCATGGCGCTGAAGCGGTTGGTCATCGCGTTGCTGAGAAAGTGCCGCAACTGGCTGCCATAGGCCCGGAGAATGCCGGTCCGCACCATGCGCAGACCCCAGAGCAGCAAGGCCGCCGCCCCGAACAGATTCAGCAGAAAAACCATTTCAACCTCGGATACGCCTACCGCCTGACACGCCGGAAATATCAATCGACGCCACAGGATGCCTCAAAAGACTCAATTTACGACACATAATCGTAACATTATGCCGCCCATTCGTCATTTAACATCGTGTTTACGCCGGGGCCGCAGATCAGAGGGAACAACGCAGAAGCAGCCGGGAGCGTGCCCGCAAGCATGCGGAGACCCGGCATTACGGCCGGGATAGCCGTGAAGCTGCAGTGGAAGACCGCTGCTCAGGCGCCGCGCCAGGCCTGACTGCGCCGCCGCAGGCCGCGGCCGATCAGGGCTTCCAGCAATTTCACCGCCGCCGAGGTGACCACGATGGTCATGCCCATGGCACAGGCCTGGGCGGTGTTGCCGGCATCGTCCGTGTTGAGGGCGGCGATCGACATCAATTTGGTTTCGCTGGAATAGAGGAAGACCACGGCAGAGACAGTAGTCATGGCATTGACGAAATAATAGATGGCGATATCGAGGATGGCCGGCAGGCAGACCGGCACCGTCACCCGCCAGAAGGTCTTGTAGAACGGCACTTTTAGCGAGGCCGAGACAGCCTCGAATTCCGCATCCACCTGCTTCAACGCCGTGACCGCGGTCAGGTGGCAGACGGTGTAGTAATGAGCGATGGTGTTGAGCACCAGGATCGCCATGGTGGTGTAGAGCACGTTCAGCGGGTTATGCGGGGCATTGAAGAAGAAGATGTAGCCGAGACCAAGCACGATGCCCGGCACCGCCAGCGGGATCATGGCGCAGAAATGGATGAGCCCTCTGCCCCAGCGGAAACCGCGGCTCTTCTCGACCAGATAGGCGCTGGTGAAGACCATGCTGGTGCCGAGCACCGACACCATCGCCGCCATGCGCAGGCTGTTCAGATAGTCGCCCCAGCCACCGGTCCCCAAGGCCGCGAAATTGTACTTGGTCAGCGTCAGGGTCAGGTTATAGGGCCAGTATTTGATGACGCTGCCGAAGGCCGCCATGCCGAGAACCAGCAGCAGGAAGACTGAAACGGCAAGGCATAGCGCAAGGCAGCCACCATCGATCAGGCGGCGGCGCTGCGGCTGCAGCGGCACGGCCCGCGCCGTCAGCAGGGCCACCTGCTTGCGCTGCACCAGCCGGTCGACAGCGAAGGAGATGATCGCCGGCAAGGTCAGCATCAGGCCGACCACCGCCCCCATCTGGAAATTGAACTGGCCGATCACCTGCTTGTAGACATCGGTTGCCAGCACGTTGTAATCGCCACCGATCACCTTCGGCACACCGAAATCGGTGAAGACTAAAGTGAAGACGACGAAGGCGGCGCTGATCAGGCCATAGCGGCAACCCGGCAATGTCACCGAGAGAAAGATCTTCCACGGCTTGGCGCGCAGCGCTTCGGCCGCCTCATAGAGCCGCTGATCGGCGGTCGAGAGCGCCGTCACCAGGATCATCAGTGCATGGGGGAAGGCAAAGAACACCTCACCGATGATGATACCGATCGGTCCATAGATGCTGTGGCCGAAGAGCAATGCCTTGAAGATGCCCTGGTTGCCGAACAGATAGACCAGTGCCAGGCCGGGCAACAGCGAGGGCGCCAGCAATGGAATGAGGGCGATGGCCTTGAACAGGCCGCGCAGCTTCATGCGGCTGCGGGTCAAGGCATAGGCATAGCCGAAGGCCAAAGTGAGCGTGATGACCATGCTGGTCAGCGCGACGAAACAGGTATTGCGCAGCGAGCGCATCAGTCCGGCATCGTCGAAATAAGCGGCGAAATTGGCAAGGCCGATAAAGGCGCCATCGGCATTCTCGACCGATTTCTTCAGCAGCGCATAGAGCGGCAGAACGACAGCGATCAGGAAGAAGATGGCGACCAGGCCGAGGCCCGCCCGCATCAGGTAATCCTCGGCACTGAGCCGCGGCCGGACCGTGGCCGGTTCCTCCGCGAGATCAGCAGGTGAGACCACCACATTGGCCGGCGCTGTCAGAAGATTTGCCATCTTGCGTTCCATTCCGCCGCTTGATCAGGCTTCCGCCGCGAAGATGCGCAGCCGTTCCTTGGGCAGCGCCACCGAGACCTCGCTGCCGAGATCGAGTGCCAGGTCGCGCATGGCATTGACCGAGAAATCCGCCTTGAAGCGGATCGTCGCGTCCTGCGTCGCGC
>DATMUQ010000769.1:0-4136 GCA_035563795.1 Terriglobales bacterium
CGCCGTTGCCGATGCCCTGGCTGAACCGGCCAATGCCGCAGAGGGCGACGACGCTGCCGATGACGACACGGATAATGCCGCTGCCAAGCCGGCGACTGCCGCCGTCAAGGGTCTGGCCGTCGCCACGGCAGCCACGAGTAATGCGGTGAAGAGCGTCGGCGAAGGCGATGCTGAAGAAGTGCAACCGATGCTAAAACCCGGCACCCAGATCGCCGCCCTCGACCCCGCTTTGACCACCGCCGCCTTGCCGGGCAGCAAGATCACCGACGCCACCAAGGTGACGAAACCGCGCCAGGTCGCCATCGATGAGCAGACCACAACCAATGTCTGGAAGAATGGCGGCAGCGGCTATGGCATCCAGGTCGGTGCCTATGCCCAGTACAAGGGTGCCCAGCGCGCCGCCAGCCACGCGACGCAATCGCTGCCGAAGCTGCTGGCCGATGCCCGCATCGTCATCGACCCGCAGAAGAACACTGGCTCCACCGTCTATCGCGCCCGTGTCATCGGCCTCAGCAAGAGCGACGCTGAAAGCGCCTGCCGCCAGCTGAAAGATTGCATGGTGGTCAAGAGCGAGAGCAGCGGCCTCGCCATGGAAGCGAACTAAACGCCGCTCACCGGGCAACATCTGGGACTGTTAACAACGGCGCTGATCTGGCGCGAATATCACAGTGTTACCCGGATCACACATCAACACGGACGATCAATCGTGTTAAACGGGCCGCTTTATAAATAAGCGGCACCCGGGTAACCGGGCACATACGCGTAAAGTTCGAGCCTCTCTCAACTAAATCCATCACTGGTCCGTTGACGGATCGGCCGGTAGCGGCTTTCCTAGCCTGAACCACAGGTATGGGAGGCCTCAGCGATGTCATCGACAATGCTTCTGACCGGCACACCTGTTACGACCCTGCGCCCACGCCGGGGCAGCCCACGCAAACGGCGCTTCGATCGCAAGGCGCAGAATGATCTGCGCCAGTTGCTGGCGGCGCTGCGGGAAATCGGTGACCGCCCCAATCTCGAGCAAATCCTGTTACGCTATGAAGTGCGCAGGGACCGGCTGACATCCTTTGTGAAAAAGATCGAGGCCGAGGCATTGATCGAGGAAAGCCTCTGCCAAGCCTGAGATCGGCTAGGCCTGATCCGTCGCCTTCACCAACGCGCCCCGAATAGGTGCCGCTGGAGATGATGCGGTCCCGTCTTTGCGCAAGCAGCCAGCGATGGAACTAATCATCGCCCGCGGCCTTCCTGCTGCGCGGGAAACTTAGCGGAGAGGCTTGTCATGCGGTTACCATTTTTATCTCAAGCGGAGATGCAACCCGATCAGCGTCAGCTATATGACAACATGCGGCGGGGCATTGAGCAGAACTTCAAGGGCTTCAAGGCCATTGATGAGACCGGCCGGCTGATCGGCCCGTGGAATCCCTGGCTGCGTTTCCCGCAATTCGGCGGACCGGTCTGGGAACTCGTCAAAGCCCTGTCGAGCAATCCCAAATTGCCGAAGCCGGTGCGTGAGATCGCGATTCTCGTCACCGGCGCCAGGTTCAAGGCAGCCTACGAGATTTACGCCCATGTCCTGGTCGCCGAATTGCGCGGCATCAGCGATGACAAGATCGCCACCATCATCGCCGGCCAGCGCCCCGGCGATCTCAGCCGCACCGAAGCCGTCGCCTATGACATGGCTGCGGCGCTGGTCTCCGGCGGTACATTGCCCGCCCTCACCTATCAGCAGGCAATCGATCTGTTTGGCGAAGACGGCACCGCCGAGTTGATCAGCCTGGTCGGCCTCTATTGCATGGTCTCGGTCACCCTGAACGGCTTCAACGTGCCGATCCCGGACAGCGACGATCTGTAAACGCGCTTGAATGCCCCCCCACAATCCGCCTCAAATAACCGGGTGATCACTTACGGAGGATGCGATGGCGAAGACTGTCGCTGACCAGATGGTCGACACGCTTGCCGCTGCCGGGGTCAAACGCATCTATGGCATCGTCGGTGACAGCCTGAACGGCTTCACCGATGCCTTGCGGCGCCATGGCGAAATCGACTGGCTGCATGTCCGTCACGAGGAAGTGGCGGCCTTCGCCGCCGGCGCCGAAGCCCACATCACCGGCGGCATCGCCGTCTGTGCCGGCAGTTGCGGTCCCGGCAACCTGCACCTGATCAACGGTCTCTTCGATTGCCATCGCTCCCGGGTTCCTGTCGTCGCCATCGCCGCGCATATCCCGTCGCCGGAGATCGGTTCGGGCTATTTCCAGGAGACCCACCCCGACCAGCTGTTCCGCGAATGCAGCAGCTATTGCGAACTGGTCTCCAGCGCTGCGCAGATGCCGCGCGCTTTGGAGATCGCCTTGCGCCGGTCCATCGCCGAAAGATGCGTCTCGGTCATCGTCATCCCCGGTGACATTGCCCTGAAGCCGGCGCCGGAAGCCTCTGCACCGAAGCCGCTCGGGCTCCTTCCAGCCCGGCCACGCGTCACGCCGACGGAGGAAACCATCGGCAGGCTGGCGACCTTCCTCAATCAAGCGAAGCGCGTCACCCTGCTCTGCGGCGGCGGTTGTGCCGGCGCCCATGCGCAGCTCATCGCCCTGGCAGAGCGCCTCAAATCTCCCATCGTCCATGCCCTGCGCGGCAAGGAGCATGTGGAATGGGACAATCCCTATGATGTCGGCATGACCGGCCTGATCGGCTTCTCCTCCGGCTATGCGGCAATGGAAGATTGTGATGCCCTATTGATGCTGGGCACCGATTTTCCTTATCGCCAGTTTTATCCGAAAGATGCGCGGATCGCCCAGGTCGATCTGCGTCCGGAAGCGCTCGGCCGGCGGGCATCGATCGAACTTGGCGTGCTCGGCGATGTCGGGGCGACCATCGAGGCTCTGCTGCCGCACCTCCAGGCGAAGACGGATCGCAGCCATCTCGATACCTGCCGCGCCGACTACGCCAATGCCCGCAAAGGCCTCGACGATCTCGCGCAGGGACGTGCCGGGGGCATCCTCCATCCGCAACATATCACCCGGGTCGTCAGCGAGCAGGCCAGTGCCGACGCGATCTTCACCTGCGATGTCGGCCTGCCGACGGTCTGGGCGGCGCGCTATCTGGCGATGAACGGCCGCCGCCGGCTGCTCGGCTCCTTCTGGCATGGCTCCATGGCCAATGCCCTGGCCCAGGCAATCGGCGCCCAGGCCGCCTGCCCCGACCGGCAAGTCGTCTCGCTCTCCGGCGATGGCGGCTTCACCATGCTGATGGGCGATCTGCTGAGTCTGGTGCAATTGAAGCTGCCAGTGAAGCTGGTGGTCTACAATAATGGCGCCCTCGGCTTCATCGAATTGGAACAGAAATCGACCGGCTTCCTCGATTTCGGCACCGACTTCGCCAATCCCAATTTCGCCGCCATGGCAGAAGCCGTTGGCATCAAGGGTGTGCGCATCGAACGGCCGGAAGAGGTCGAGACGAAAGTTGCCGAGGCCATGAAACATCCCGGCCCGGTGCTGATCGATGCCGTCGTCAACCGGATGGAATTGGCGATGCCACCGAAAGTGACGGCGGAAATGGCCAAGGGCTTCACGCTTTATATGGTGAAGGCGGTCCTCAACGGCCGCGCCGACGAAATCATTGACCTGGCACGCTCGAATTTGCGGCGATAGTGGGATCAATCCGGCCGCGATTCAGGTCCCACTCCTCTTCATCACGCGCTATCTGTCGCACCGATGACAGACAAGACTCGCTCTGCCGACGCAACTGGATTTTAGCCGTTTCCCGGTTTCATTTCTGTCCGGCAAGCAGCACCCGACACCTCCTTATGACGTGGCTCCTCGCAACCTCAGGCACCTCCCTGCCACTTGATCAAGATCAATGCGGTCCGTGACCCATCTTGCAAAATAGCTGGCATGATCTGCTGGCGCCGGCACCTGCACGCCGGATTCGCGAAGCCAGCATCCCGGCATATCCTGCAGAGGGAGCAGCATGATGACCAAGACCTGGATCCTGATCGCCGACGCGCATCATGCGGAAATCTGGACGCGCAAGGACCATCAGCAACCTGAAAAGGCAGAACTTGTCGAGCCGACCCAGAAACACCGCTTCAGGCGCGAAATCGGCAGCGACAGGCCCGGCCGCGCCATTGCATCAAGCGACAG
>DATMUQ010000770.1:0-3620 GCA_035563795.1 Terriglobales bacterium
GCCGAGGCCGCCGAGCCGATCGCGCTCGGTTCAAGCTGGCTGGCGGCCTGGCGGCTGCTGTTCTATGTCGGTCTCACCCTGGCCTTGCTGCCGCCGCAACTGGTCTTCGTGCTGCTGCGCCTGCGCGGTCTGGCGACGCGCCTGCCGTTGCACTACCACCGGCTCTGTTGCCGCATTTTCGGCTTCGAGATCATCCATGTCGGCGAGATCTCCAAGACCCATCCGACCCTGTTCGTCGCCAATCACAGCTCCTATCTCGATATCCCGGTGCTGGGCGCCACCTTGCCGGCGAGTTTCGTCGCCAAGACCGAGGTCGCCAGCTGGCCGGGCTTCGGCTTACTCGCCAAATTGCAGCGCACGGTCTTCGTTGACCGCAAGCGCGGTACCACCGACCGCCAGCGCGACGACATCCAGGTGCGGCTGGAAGCCGGCGACAATCTGGTCCTGTTTCCCGAAGGCACCTCCAATGACGGCAACCGGGTGCTGCCCTTCCGCAGCGCGCTGCTCTCCGTCGCCGAGAGCAGCATCAAGGGTGCTGCGCTGACGGTGCAGCCGGTCTCGGTCAGCTATACCGGTCTCAATGGCGTGCCGCTGGGCCACGGGCTCCGCCCGCTGCTGGCCTGGTATGGCGACATGACGTTGGGGCCGCATCTCTGGGCTTTCTGCCGGCTGGGTCGGGTCCGGGTGGTGGTGGAGTTCCATCCGACGACCACGGTCGCGGCCTATTCCTCGCGCAAGGACCTGACCCGTTACTGCTTCGAGCGGGTCGCCAACGGGGTCGCCAGCGCGCTTGCCGGGCAAACCGGTGGCTTCGCTCCCCCGGGGGCGAAAACCGACAAAAAACATTAATGATGTCAATCGGTTGATCCGTCTTGTTGCAGGCCGGCAAATGGGCTACATCTGGGCCGTCGGCCCGTGCTAAACTGAACTTAATGAGCGAGCGCAAAACGTCATTGAGCCAAGCCGGGGAAAGTTGAACGGAACCACCTTGGCGAAGAAGCTTTTCATCAAGACCTATGGCTGCCAGATGAATGTCTATGACTCCGCCCGCATGGCGGATGTCCTGGCGCCGCTCGGCTATGCGGAGACCACTGACGCGGCCGATGCCGACATGGTCATCCTCAATACCTGCCATATCCGTGAAAAGGCCGCTGAGAAGGTGTTCTCCGAACTGGGCCGCCTGAAGCAGAATCGCGACCGCCGCCAGGCCGAGGGTGCCGATACCATCATCGCCGTCGCTGGCTGCGTTGCCCAGGCCGAGGGTGCGGAGATCCTGCGCCGCGCCCCTCAGGTCGATATCGTGCTGGGGCCGCAGACCTATCACCGCCTGCCGGAAATGGTGGCACGTGCCACCCGCGCCAGCGCCAAGCGCATGGAGGCCCTGGCGATCCAGGCGCCGATGACGGTGCGCCAGGGTCAGGCCGGCATCCTCGACACCGATTTCCCGGTCGAATCGAAATTCGATCATCTGCCGCAAGCCTCGACCGCGCCCGGCACCAGCGCCTTCCTGGCGATCCAGGAAGGCTGTGACAAGTTCTGCACCTTCTGTGTCGTGCCCTATACGCGTGGCGCCGAGTTTTCGCGCCCGGTGGCACAGCTCGTCGCCGAGGCGAAGCGCCTGGTCGACTATGGTGCGCGCGAGATCACACTCCTTGGCCAGAACGTCAACGCCTATCATGGTGTGGCGCCGCAAGGTGAGACCGAGTGGGGCTTCGCGGCCCTGATCCGCCATCTCGCTGACAAGATCCCTGATCTGAAGCGCATCCGCTACATGACCTCGCATCCGCGCGACATGGAGGCGGATCTCATCGCCGCCCATGCCGACCTGCCGCAGCTGATGCCGTTCCTGCATCTTCCCGTGCAATCGGGATCGGACCGCATGCTCGAGGCGATGAACCGCCAGCACAAGGCGGACCTCTTCCGCGATATCGTCGCCCGCTTGCGGGCTGGGCGCCCCGACATGGCGCTGTGTTCCGATTTCATCGTCGGCTTCCCTGGCGAGACCGACAAGGATTTCCAGGCGACCATGGATCTTGTCGCCGAGATCGGCTTCGCCCAGTCCTTCTCCTTCAAATACAGCATCCGGCCGGGCACGCCGGCGGCGGCGCTGGAGAACCAGGTACCCGAAGCGGTGAAGGATGAGCGGCTGCGGGCCTTGCAGGCGCTGCTCAACCAGCAGCTCGAGGACTTCAACCGCCAGACGATCGGCCGCACCTTGCCGGTGCTGTTCGAGAAGGCCGGCCGCTATGACGGCCAGCTGATCGGCAAGACGCCCTATCTGCAGCCGGTTCATGCCACGGCCGATGCCGGCATGATCGGTCAGGTGGTCGATGTGCATATCGACGGCCTCAGCCATTTCAGCCTGGCCGGCAGCCTGCCTGCCGACCTAACCGGCGACAAGCCGGCATTTCACCCCAATCGACATCTCACAATGACGGAGGCGCGTGCTTGAGCTACGACCCAATTGGTCCGATCGCGCCGCCTTTACACGTACAATTCGACGACAACCGTCTGGTGCCGATGCTCTTCGGCGAGCATGACCAGCATCTGGCCCGCATCGAACGTGAGCTGGGCGTCTCCATGGTGGGACGCGGCAACCAGCTGACGATTTCCGGCGCCAGCCAGGCGGTGGCGACGGCGCGCCAGGTGATGACGGCACTCTATCAACGCCTCAAGCGGGGCCTCGCGGTCGACAAGCAGGAGGTTGATGCCGCCTTGCGCATGGCCGCCAGCGACCGCCGTGCCGAGCGCAGCGACGTTCGCGGCGAGGGCCGTGGGGAAGAGGGCGCCGAGCCCAATCTCTTCGGCCATGACATGAAGGATGGCACCGCCATCCGTACCCAGCGCAAGCACATCACGCCGCGCTCGGCGGCGCAGGCGCGCTATATCAAGCAGCTGCATGAGCGCGAGATGGTGTTCGGCATCGGTCCGGCCGGTACCGGCAAGACCTATCTCGCCGTTGCTGTTGCCGTCGCCATGCTGATGAAGGGCTCGGTCGATCGCATCGTGCTGTCGCGGCCGGCGGTGGAAGCCGGCGAACGCCTCGGCTTCCTGCCGGGCGATCTCAAGGAAAAGGTCGATCCCTATTTGCGGCCGCTTTATGACGCCCTCCACGACATGATGCCGGGCGACCAGGTGCTGAAGCGCTTGAGCTCCGGCGAGATCGAGGTGGCGCCGCTCGCTTTCATGCGCGGCCGCACGCTTGCCAATTCCTTCGTCATCCTTGACGAGGCGCAGAACACCACGCCGATGCAGATGAAGATGTTCCTGACCCGCCTCGGCGAAAATTCGCGCATGGCGGTGACCGGCGATCTCAGCCAGATCGATTTGCCGATCGGGCAGAAATCCGGCCTCAAGGATGCGCTGGAAGCTGTCGAGCACATCGAGGATATCGGCGTTACCCGTTTCGATGAGCGCGATGTCGTGCGTCATCACCTGGTGGCAAAGATTGTCGGCGCCTATGACGCCCGCGATCGCCGCGAAGCCGGGCTCGGTCCGGTGGAAGGACAGATCCAGGGCCAGCGGCCGCGCCGGTCATGAGCGATCGACCTCGCAGCGGGGCGGGACGCAAGACAGCCGCGAAAAAGGCGGCGGCAAAGGTTACGCAGGCGAAAGCCGGC